>NZ_JEXG01000032.1:0-46997 GCF_000581275.1 Acinetobacter sp. 809848 | reverse complement strand
TGATCTGTTTCATCTGGTTTTCTCTACTTTTTGTTGTATTGCTCAAAATCCACAACACCATTTTCATCGGCATATCTTAAATATTTATCATTTAAGACTTTGACGATCTCAGGATGGGCTGCATAAACATTATGTTGCTCATTAAAATCTGTTTTTAAATTGTAGAGTTCCCAGCCATGGCTCTTAAATTTAGAAGGTGAGTTTTCAACAAGTTTCCATTCGTCAGTTTTAGCGTAGCGGCTGCCATGCAGTTCTTTAAAGTCATAATAATTAACAGGACGAATACGGGCAGTATTATCTTTAAACGCAGGGATCAGACTAAAACCAGATGGTTTAATTTTGGTGCTTGAAGTTGGATAAACCTGATTATTTTGAATACCAGCTAGCTCCATCACAGTTGGGAATATATCTCTGACTGTCGCAAAGTTATTGTTAATTCCATGTTGTTTAGAAATCTGAACAGGTGATTTAACAATAAATGGGACTCGTACTCCGCCTTCTGAAGCAGCTGACTTCCAGTGGGTAAATGGTGTGCTGCTCACTTCGGCCCAGCGTGGTCCCATATAAACATATGAGCTGGCGTTGCCTATATTTTCATAGCGATTGTCGGCATCACCCATTGGGAAATTATGATCACCACCTTCAGCGCCGTTATCTGACATAAACACAATCAAAGTATTGTCATATAAATGATGCTTTTTAAGATATTGAATGACATCACCCACGCGGTCGTCTAACTGGGTAACCATGCCCGCATAAACTTCCATTTTACGTGCTTCGTATTTGCGCTCTTGGGGGGTGAGTTCATTCCAGCTTTTGGTGCCTAAAGCTTGGTTGCCACGCTCGACTGGGTATTCTGCGTTTGCGGGAATTAATCCTAATTGCTTTTGTCTAAGAAAGCGTTGTTTGCGAATCGCATCATAGCCTTGATCGTATTTACCTTTATATAAGTCTCTATAATGAGCGGGTGCTTGTAGCGGCCAGTGTGGAGCGGTATAGGCTAGGTAGGCAAAAAATGGTTTTTGCGCTTTATTTTTGTCTAAGTACTCAAAAGCTTTTTGTGTAAAAAAGTCGGTCGAGTAGTAGCTGTCTGGCAATGTGACCTTTTGACCATTTTCTGTGTATTGAGTATTGCGCGGATAGTTTTTAGGTTGGTCTTTAAAGTGTAAATCGAAGCCATCGAGCAGAGCAAAAGATTGATCAAAACCACGGGCTTTAGGGTTTTGGTCGGGAGCATAGCCTAAGTGCCATTTACCAACCATGAAGGTGTAATAATCTTTTGTCTTCAAAATCTCTGCGAGTGTGTAAGCATTTTGCGTTAAGTGTCCTGAATAGCCATCAATTTTGAGTAGTGCACGCGGGCTATCGGCTCCAACCAATTTTTCTTGTCGTTTTGATGTTTCATACATGGCACCTAAACCTACCAAGTGGTTATCTGCACCTGTCATAAGCTGTGCACGAGTAGGTGAACACATTGATGAAGCATGAAAATTAAAAAGCATTTTTCCTTGCTTTAACAAACTATCAATATGAGGAGTTTTAATTTCGCCACCATAAGCACCAATATCTGAAAATCCAAGATCATCGGCCAAAATAATCATGATATTAGGTGATTGTTGATTTTTTGGAGGTGCTGCTTGCGTTGTGTAAAACAATTGGCTGGCAAAAAAAAGTCCCAATGTAAGCTGGCTTGCTCTTTTGAGTTTCATAACAACAATCCTTTGATGTTTTAAAAATGCATCTTGCATTTCCTGGAAATAAACTGAGCTTTTTTTTTGGCTAAAAAATGCTCTGGAATCGATCATAATAGATTTTTTAATATGGATCCATAAAAATATTCAAGCATTCTAATTTTATGTTTTTAATAATTTTATACTTATATAATTTATGTGTTTATATACTTTTTAATAATCCGTTTATAATTTTAGTTGATTTTTTGGATCCAAATATTCAGTATAGAAAAAGAGCAGGATGCTCAAAAAACAAATATTCCTCTAGGTCATTATGGATACGGATGTGCATAACCACCCAATCGCTCATATCAGCAATGTCGTGTGTATGTCTTATCCAAGGGAGATACACAAATGGAAAGAGACGTTCTAAGTGAGATCAATCAAAACAATATGAGCCGCTATCAATGGTTCGTCATTTTGATCTGTATTTGTCTCAATATTATTGATGGCTTTGACGTGATGGTAATGGCATTTACTGCTCCATCCGTGTCAGCAGAATGGTCACTTTCAGGCGCACAAATTGGCTTGTTGTTAAGTGCTGGCCTTTTTGGAATGGCTGCCGGTTCAATTTTTCTCGCGCCTTTAGCCGATAAAATCGGTCGCCGTTTACTCATCTTAGTTTGTCTTGTAATTGCAGGTCTTAGCATGCTGGGCTGTGCTTTTGTACAAAGCCACGGCATGTTAGCTGCACTTCGGTTTATTACTGGAATTGGGGTGGGGGGCATCCTTGCGAGTAGTAATGTATTGGCAAGTGAATATGCCAATGCTCGCTGGCGCAGTCTTGCTGTTAGTTTAATGTCTACTGGTTATGGAATTGGCGCGACACTTGGCGGGGTACTATCACTGGCATTGATTGAGCATTTGGGTTGGCGCTCAATCTTTTTAGCAGGAGGGGTTACTACTATTGCAATGCTGCTAATCAGCGGATGGTTATTACCTGAATCTTTAGATTACTTACTCGCGAAACGACCAAAACAGGCACTAGAACGTATTAATGCAACTGTAAATCGTATGGGTCTTAATCAACTATCAGTTATGCCGCGTTATGAAAAAATCAGCACGCAAAATGGCAGTGAACTGGGCAAATTATTTGCTGGACAACTTGGATTTCAAACGCTTTGTTTGTGGTTTGCATTCTTTTTAGTGATGTTTGGCTTTTACTTTGTCATGAGCTGGACACCAAAAATTCTAATTTCAATGGGAATGTCACCAGAGCAAGGCGTAAGTACCGGTATTTTAATTAGTATTGGTGGGATTTTCGGGGCAGCCATTATTGGTTTATTGGCATCACGTATGAAAATCTTCTATGCCTTAAGCCTGTTTTTAGGACTAACCTCGGCATGTGTTTTCCTATTTGTCGCTGTCTCATCTCAAGTCAGCATTGCACTCATGGTGGGGTTATTACTTGGCACACTCATTAATGGCTGTGTGGCAGGTTTATATTCTATTTCTCCAACAATTTATGATGCTGAAATCCGTAGTCGCGGCGTGGGCTATGCAATTGGTTTTGGACGAATTGGGGCAATTTTATCGCCAACGGTTGCAGGCATCTTCCTGGATAAAGGTATAGCACCCGCAACGCTTTATGCCTATTACGGTGTGGTGTTTATTTTGGCTATTTTCCTCATTTTAAGTTTGGGTAGTGCTTTTTACCGAAGTAAGAAAGAGCAGAACTATTCGCTTAAAACAGCACCTTAATCCATTAAAAATTAAATAGTTGAGATAAAAAATGAAGAAGACGCCATTGTGGGTGGGGGTATGCTTGTGCCCATTATTTAGTCAAGTTGTGCATGCTGAATTTCTTGCAGACAGCAAAGCTGAGCTAACACTACGTAATTTTTACTTTGACCGAGACTATAAAAAAGATCCCTATCCTTATACAGCAGCCAGAGATTGGGCGCAGGGTTTAATTTTTAAAGGACAGTCTGGCTATACTGAGGGTACGGTTGGGTTTGGTGTTGATGTACTGGCAATGGCAGGTTTTAACCTGTTGGGAAGCCGTGCTGATGACTATGCGCGTAGTGGCTTATTACCAGTGAATACCGATAACTCGCGTGATGATTATTATGGAAAAATAGGCATTACAGGAAAGGCTAAATTTAGGAAAAATGAACTTTTTGTGGGGGACTTAGTTCCACAATTGCCGACCATTTTTTCATCGCCAGCGCGTTTGTTCCCTCAGACTTACCGTGGTATCCGTTTTGTTTCAAATGAAATTCCAAATCTTCAACTCGAAGGCTTTTATGTCGATGAAGTACGTCAACGTGATTCAATTCGTTATACCGATGTGGGAACAGACAATATCAACCATCGTTTTGACAAAGCGGCAACTACTGATTCTTTTTATACATTAGGTGGAAGCTATCAGTTAAAGGATTATCGTCTACGGGCTTACCATGCTGAACTCAAAGACATTTACCAGCAACAATTTTTAGGTTTTAACGGCAAACAACCTTTAAATGATCAACTTAATTTTTTAAGCGACGTGCGTTTTTTTAATAGTGAGGAAACGGGAAGCAAAAAAATAGGAGAGGTCGATAACCGCCATATTAGTGGCTTATTTGGTTTGAACTATCAAAATCATACGATTTCTTTGGGCTACATGCAGTCGTTTGGCTCGACTGGTTTACCATTTTTGTCGGGAACCGAAAGTCCGGTTGCGCTTGATTTTATGAGTTCGGACTATTCAAATAAAGACGAAAAAGTCTATTCGATTCGTTATGAATATGACTTTAAAAATGCGCGGGTAGGTGATGTTTCATTAAACGGACTGCGCTTTATGACTCGCTATGCAAAAGGTGAAGACATTGATTTACTGCAATATGGCGATCAGCGTTTTAAAGAGGAGTCGATGGAATTTGATTTAGGCTATAAAATTCCTGAAGGTAAGCTAAAAGGTTTGGGAATGCGAGCTCGTTTTTCTCACTATCGCAACGATATGCCTACCAATATGACCTTTCACTCGACAAATGAAACGCGGTTGAATGTTGACTATACCTTTAAATTTTAACGTTCAATATTTAACTAAATTCAAGACCAGTTAAAACATTGTGAGCAGCAATGTTTTAACTTTAGTTATCAACTTCACAAAATCCCTCTATAATACCGCCAATCTTATTAAAGCCAATTGAGTCGTTCATTAAACACATGGCTTTAATCTCTCATTTTTTTAAGTCAATTTCTTCGCTGTGATTCGGCTTATTTTTCAATATTTAGAATTTTATGTGTCTGTGCTGACACATAAAAATATTTAGGTGCCAGCATGGAAATCAAGGTTAATTATCTCGACAATCTTCGACAGGAAGCTAAGTTCGATGACTTTACGGTAATTGCCGATCAACCAATTCGCTACAAGGGTGACGGTTCGGCACCGGGCCCATTTGACTATTTTTTAGCATCGTCAGCATTGTGTGCAGCGTACTTTGTAAAAGTGTATTGTGCAGCTCGAGATATCCCAACCGATAACATTCGTTTATCGCAAAATAATATTGTTGATCCTGAAAACCGTTATAAGCAAACCTTTAAAATTCAAATTGAATTACCAGCCGATATTTCAGAGAAAGATCGCCAAGGGATTTTACGTTCGATTGACCGTTGTACTGTTAAAAAAGTGATTCAAACTGGTCCTGAATTTATTATTGAAGAAGTGGAAAGCATCGATGCAGATGCACAAGCATTGTTATTGCCAAGTCTAACTTCAGAAAGCCATACCTATATTCAAGGTAAAGACCTGCCATTAGAAGAAACCATTGCCAATATGTCTGCCATTTTGGCAAATTTGGGCATGAAGATTGAAATCGCATCTTGGCGTAATATCGTGCCGAATGTATGGTCATTACACATTCGTGATGCACAATCTCCGATGTGCTTTACCAATGGTAAAGGTGCAACTAAAGAAAGTGCTTTGGCATCTGCATTGGGCGAGTTTATTGAGCGTTTAAACTGTAACTTCTTCTATAACGACCAGTTCTGGGGTGAAGATATTGCGAATGCTGAATTTGTGCATTATCCAGATGAAAAATGGTTTAAACCGGGTCCAAATGGTGAATTACCTAAAGAAATCTTAGATGAATATTGTCTTGAGATTTACAACCCAGATGATGAGTTACTGGGCACGCATTTATATGACACCAACTCAGGCAACGTAGAGCGTGGCATTTGCTCGCTACCTTTTGTGCGCCAGTCTGATGGTGAAGTTGTCTATTTCCCATCAAATTTAATTGAAAACTTGTACTTAAGTAATGGTATGAGTGCGGGTAATACTTTGGCAGAAGCCCAAGTTCAATGCTTATCAGAAATTTTTGAACGTGCTGTTAAACGTGAAATTTTAGAAGGTGAAATCGCACTTCCAGATGTTCCTGAAGACGTATTAGCAAAATATCCAAGTATTGTTGCTGGTATTAAAGGTCTAGAAGAGCAAGGCTTCCCTGTATTAGTTAAAGATGCATCATTAGGCGGTCAGTTCCCTGTAATGTGTGTGACTTTAATGAACCCGCGCACGGGTGGGGTGTTTGCATCTTTCGGTGCGCATCCAAGTTTTGAAGTTGCGTTAGAACGTAGTCTGACTGAATTACTTCAAGGCCGTAGTTTCGAAGGCTTAAATGATTTACCTCAACCGACTTTCCAAAGTAATGCAGTGACCGAACCGAATAACTTTGTTGAGCACTTTATTGATTCAAGCGGTTTGGTATCTTGGCGCTTCTTTAGCTCTAAATCTGACTATGACTTTGTTGAATGGGATTTTTCTGGCGAAGGCGAAGAGTCGAACGCAGAAGAAGCTGCAACATTGTTCGGCATTCTCGAAGAGATGGGCAAAGAAGTATATATGGCAGTCTATGAGCATTTAGGTGCGACTGCTTGCCGTATTTTAGTACCAGATTATTCAGAAATTTATCTTGTTGAAGATTTGATTTGGGATAATACCAATAAAGCACTTTCATTCCGTGAAGATATTCTAAATCTACATCGTTTGGATGATGAACAGCTTGAGGCATTAGTTGAGCGTTTAGAAGAATGCGAGCTAGACGATTACACTGAAATCACCACGCTGATTGGCATTGAATTTGATGACAATACAGTTTGGGGACAGCTCACCATTTTAGAACTGAAATTGCTAATTTATGTGGCTTTACAACAGTTTGAAGAAGCAAAAGAGCTTGTAGAAACTTACTTGCAATACAACACCAACACCGTTGAGCGTGGCTTGTTCTATCAGTGCATGAACGTGGTGCTTGAAGTGATGTTAGATGAAGAACTAGAGCTTGAAGACTACCTTACGAATTTCCGCCGTATGTTTGGTGACACACGAATGGACGCGGTATTAGGTTCTGTCGATGGTAGCGTTCGTTTCTATGGTTTAACACCAACAAGCATGAAACTAGAAGGGCTTGATCGCCATTTACGTCTGATCGAGAGCTATAAAAAATTGCATGCAGCTCGCGCTAAAGCCGTAGCGATGTAATTTAAAAAGCGAAATAAAAAAGCCTATTTTTAAATAGGCTTTTTTTATAAAACGACTCGCTAGTTTAAGCAGAAGCTTTGGTGGTCTCTATGGTTTCTGCATCTACTCTATGATCTTGCTGCTCATCCAAAGTATGTTTAGCCGGAATATAAGACATTGCGCGTTCTGCAAGTGCTGTAATGGTAAGACTTGGGTTAACGCCCAAATTGGCACCTAACATTGAACCATCCACAACGTATAAGTTTTTATAGTTAAAGACACGGTTTTGTCCATCTACCACGCCACGCTCTGGACTTGAAGCAATTGCACAACCACCCATACAGTGGGCTGTAAAAGGTACGTTAAACAAAATTTCGGTAATGGTCGTCATTGGGTGACCATTAAACATTTTGGCAACTTTTTCGGTAAAAGCATTGGCCTGTGGAATATACACAGGTAGTTTTTTACCTTCGCTCGATAACACCTTGCCAAAAGGCCAGAACCAATTACGTTTCAAGCGCATGTTGATGGAGGCATCTGCTGTTTGCATCACCAAGAAAATTAAAGTCTGACGTGCAAAACTGACCGGATTACTCATGCGAAGAAAAATAAATGGATGGCAAATGAGTGCCCATAACCAAAAGAAGATACGTGTCCAACCCGGTTTACCTTTCGCCATATAAGTACACATAAGACCCATGGCATCTGAACCAGTTTGGTAACGTGTTGCTTCAATGTGGGTGTCATGGTCAATGTAAATACTTGAACCAATGGCCACACCTTTACTCATGTCGACATCTTTACCAAAAAAACGAACACCTAAAATTGACTCAGCATTAGTACGAACCCGATTGCCCAAATCATCAGAAACATTTGGCAGAGAACCAGACTGTTTTAAACGGAATAACATCTCTTGCGTACCCAAAGAAGATGCAGAGAAAATCACATTTCGAACACACCATGTACGGCGTTGTTTGTTAAACCATGAGCTTGAACATTCAGTCGTAACTTCATAGCCATCGCTGCCATCGGCTTTACCATTAAGTGGTTTAACATCAACAACTTTGGTTTCTTCGTAAACCTTGGCACCATTTTTTTCGGCAAAGTACAAATAGTTTTTATCTAAGGTATTTTTTGCGTTGTGTTTACAACCTGTCATACAACCGCCACATGCGGTACAGGTTCCGCGGTCTGGACCTTCGCCGTTAAAATATGGGTCAGGGTAGGTCTTGCCGCCTTGTTCACCTTCGGGTGGAAAGAAAGTGGCAACACGAGTGGGTTTAAATGTATGACCAACACCGACTGCTTCACCCATTTTTTTTAGCATATGATCGGCAGGACCGAAAATTTTATTATCAGTCACCCCAAGCATGCGTTCTGCTTCAGCATAGTGCTGTGGCATTTCATTTTTCCAGTCCGCTGCATCTGCCCACGTGCCTTCATCCCAAATATGTTCAGGTGGAACCAGTAAGGTATTGGCATAGGTGATTGAACCGCCACCTACAGCATTACCGCAAATAATGGTGACATGGCGAAAAAAACGCATGTTGAAATAACCAAAAAGTTTCATGCCCGGACGCCAAATCCAGCGACGGGTATTCCAGTTATTTTTAGCAAAATCTTTAGCTTCCCAGCGTCGTCCCATTTCCATTACAGCAACAGAGTAGCCTTTTTCGGTTAGACGGCAGGCAGAAACACTACCACCAAAGCCTGAACCAATAATGAGGTAATCATAGTCATAATTGTTTGTTGTCATGCCGAGGACTCCTCTCTGGCGATATTTTTATATTGACTGTGTATGTTTATCAATGAATTGCCCAATGCGCTCAATCGAGTCATTAGATTCGTTTAGTATACCCGCGTGAAACTGAAAAACATGCCCGACTCGGTCATAAACCTTCAAGTTCGTCGGAATACCATACTTTTCGGTTTGTTCAGCGAGACGTTTTGCATCGTCCAATAAGACTTCTTCGGTACCGACATGAATTAGAATAGGAGGTAGACCAGTTAAGTCAGCATAGAGTGGGGAACAGATTGGATCGGTTAGCGATTTTTGTCCGCAATAGTTTTTTGCACACCAAGCTAACCAGTCCTCTGATAGCATCGCATCTTGAGCAGCATGAGTTTTCATCGTGCTTCCAGAGAGGCTTAAGTCAACCCAAGGTGAAAGTAAAACTAATGCCGCTGGTAACGGTAACCCTACATTTCGTATTACAATTGCAGTACTTAAACTCAGTCCACCGCCCGCAGAATCGCCAGCAATCACGAGTTTTTTCGGGTTTTGTCCTTGGGCAAGTAAAGCTTTATAGACTGCAACGACATCTTCAATAGCAGCAGGGCTTGGGTGCTCAGGGGCTAGGCGATATTCAGGTAAC
This sequence comes from Acinetobacter sp. 809848, assembly GCF_000581275.1. NCBI lineage: Bacteria > Pseudomonadati > Pseudomonadota > Gammaproteobacteria > Moraxellales > Moraxellaceae > Acinetobacter > Acinetobacter sp. 809848. The sequence continues at coordinate 37,449 of NZ_JEXG01000032.1, read as the reverse complement.
CAGACTTGTGCTTGAGCTGCATGTCCGATTTGCGCCGCAAGTTTGGTGTGACTTTTTGAGCTACCCACCACATAGCCTCCGCCATGTAAATACAAGATGCCGACGCCTGATTGAGTCGTTTTGGGCTGAATATGGACTGTCGGTACTTGAGCGATGGTTTGCTTTTTTGTTTTATAGCCACGTGGCCCAAGCACAATTGCACTGGCTGCATCACTACAAAAACGTTGTAGCTTTAGTGGTGTTTTAGGGGATAAAGCTGGACGTAGTGTGGTACGAATAGTCCATGCAAGAAGCTGCTTCATAATAAGGACTCATACTAAGCATTTAATGTCAGTCAGCATCTCTTAAAATGAAGAGTATGCTGACCACTATTTTTATTTTGCTGATTTGTTGAGTAGGCGAGTTTGCAAGGCAGTGGCAGTTGCAAAAATCTTTTGGTAGCCTTGTGGCAGAATACGTTGAATCATATCAACGGCTTTCGCATCGGCTCCAATAAGTAAACGGCGACGATCTTTACGAACAGCTTCTAAAATTTGTTGAGCGGCATCATCAGCAGGGGTGCGAAGTAATTTATCGAAAGCATCCTGACTTTTTAAAGGATCCATTCCTAAAGACTGGACGCTATTATTCATGCGGGCAGCTTTGGCAATATTGGTACGAATACCACCCGGATGCACACAGGTCGCACTCACTCCAGCATTTTGCATATCAAGTTCTTGGCGCAATGATTCAGTAAAGCCACGAACGGCAAATTTACTAGCGTTATAAGCACTTTGAGTTGGTTGAGCTGTTAAGCCGAACATACTGGAAATATTAATAATATGCCCGTCACCACTTTGCTTTAAGTAAGGTAAAAACTCTTTGGTTCCATAAACTACGCCCCAAAAATTGATACCAATCAGCCATTCAAGGTCTTCGTAGCTCACACCTTCAGCCGTACTACCAATTGCGACACCAGCGTTATTAAAAATCAGGTTAACTTGGCCATGTTCATCTACTACTGTCTTTGCCCAAGTTGCAACTTCATCACGCTTAGCCACATCAACTTTTTGAGTGGTGACTTTGACAGAATAGGGTGCCAACAGCTCGACTGTTTTCGCTAATCCAGCTTCACTGATATCGGAAAGTGCCAGATGGCAACCTTGTTTTGCGAGTGCTATGGCAAGTGCTTGTCCAATACCAGAACCCGCACCTGTCACAGCTGCGACTTTATTTTTAAAAGACTTCATAAAATTCTCCGTTTATTTTTCTCATTTCCTATGGTGAAGCTTGTTTAAGAAATAGCCGAAACCTGAGTGTAGTTTTCAATATCGAAGCGACGAGTACGTTGTCGATATTCAAGAGTAAAACCTGGCCAGTTATTGGTATTTTTGCCATCCGCAGTTTGATACCAACTGGTACAACCTTGTGCCCAGACAGTTTTTTTCATTTTTTCTTGAATGCTTTGATTAAACTCATGTTGAACTTCTGCACGAACATTGGTGAACAGAAGTTTGTTTTGTAGGGTTGTTTGAATGGCATCTAAAATATAATTCACTTGGCTTTCAATCATATACACAATTGAGTTGTGCCCAAGATTGGTATTTGGACCATAGAGCATAAAGAAATTTGGAAAGCCGCTCACAGTTAAACCGAGATAAGCTTCTGCACCATCTTTCCATGTGTCTTTTAAGGTGCGGCCATCAAGACCTGTAATCTGCATTGGCGCCATAAATTCCGTTGCGGCAAAGCCCGTACCATAAATAATGGTATCGACTTCACGCAGATTTCCGTCTGTATCTAAAATACCGTTTTCAGTAATTTCTTGAATGCCCGTATTAATCACATCGACATGAGGCTGGGTCAGTGTTTCATACCAATGGTTAGAGATTAAAATACGTTTACAGCCAATTGGGTAATCCGGCATTAGGCGGTGGCGTAACTTCCCATCTTTAACAACTTTACGGATGTGACGCTGGAATAAATATTCCACCAACGGCATTTCATTGAGTGAAGTTGTAAAAGCAAGTAGGCGAATTTCATGGTGTCCATATTGCAAGGCGCGGTCTAGACTTTGCAAAATTGGCAGTTTGCGGAAAGCCTTTTTCTCTAAAGGCTGGTAAACCCGATCCGGTTTTGGAATCACGTAAGGTGCTGAACGTTGATAAACATCGAGATGGGCAACTTGTTTTGCAATTTCAGGTACAAATTGAATTGCGCTTGCACCTGTACCGATCACTGCAACACGTTTGCCAGTTAAGTTATACTCATGATCCCAACGTGCTGAGTGAAATGCCTTACCTTTGAAGTTTTCAATGCCTTTAAGTTTTGGATAGGCAGGGCGGTTAAGTTGGCCTACCGCACCGACTAGAAACTCAGCTTCAAACTGTTCGCCAGTCGTACTTTGAATGTGCCATACACCTTGCAGGGCATCAAATTCAGCACTGGCAATTTCAGTATTAAATTGAACATGTGGACGAATATCATATTTATCCGCACAGTGGCGTAAATATTGATAAATCTCTTGAGATGTCCCATAGCGATTTTTCCAGCCTAGCTCTTGCTCAAAAGAAAAGGAATACAGATGAGAAGGCACATCACAGGCAGCGCCCGGATAAGTATTGTCACGCCAGACACCGCCAACATCAGCAGCTTTTTCAAAGAGGGTAAATTGTTCAAAACCTGCTTGTTTGAGTCGAATGGCTAAACCTAAGCCTCCAAAACCAGTGCCAATAATAGCGATGCGTACATTTTTATTTGAATTAGACGACGAATTAAACATGGGCTGCTCTAAATCCTTAAAAACAGTGAGCGAAAAAATCGCAATTTCCTGTATGCAGAATAGACGTTTATTTGCTTGATTTAGAGGATGGATGAGGACAAAATATTGTGATTCGAGGACATTCTGAGCAATATAGTGAAGTATGCATGGGCTTTTGAACGCAGTGTACATAGTGTTCGGTTAATGGCTGATTTTGCGGTGGAATCAGGCATTTCTTATCAGACGATTTTGCAAGGGACAGGGCTTAGCCAACAACAATTACTCGACCCTAATATGGTGGTGACAGGCCATCAGGAATTACAGCTGATTCATAACTTGGTTGAGCAACTAGGAGGCAGACCGACATTAGGCTTAGAAGTGGGCACACGCTATCATTTCACCACATTTGGACCATTAGGTATGGCTCTGATGAGTAGTGCGAGCATTCGTGAAGCACTGGATTTGGCTTTAACCTATTTTACTTTAACCTTTGCTTTTACCCGCTTTGATGTGTCGGATACACCGCAAGGAATCCGTATCGAAATTGATGAGCAAGATATTCCATCTTCAGTGCGTCAATTCATTATTGAACGCGATGCCGCTGCACTCATTACGGTACAGCGAGATTTGGTGCAGGACAATTTTTGCCAGTATTTGGCTTTTTCTTTTCAACTCAAAGGTGATGCCGAGCCATATCGGAATTTATTTGGAGTCATGCCTGAATTTGGCGCTGCGAAAAGTTTTGTAATTCTGGATCCGCAAAAAGTAGACCAAAAGTTGCTTATGGCAAATGAATTGGTTTTACATACAGCTGAAGAACAGTGCCGACAAATATTAGAGAAACGCCAATCACAAAATAAATTTACAACCTTAGTGCAACAGCAATTGATGAACGTGCGAGGGGAAATGCCTTCTATGCAAATCGTGGCTGACCGATTGCATTTAAATGCACGAACCTTACGCCGTCATTTGGCATTAGAGGGGATGACTTTTATTCAGATACGTGAAGAAGTCAGGCAAGTTCTAGCTGAGCAATATTTGGCATTACCAAAAGCTTCGGTTGAGCAAATAGCCGAGTGGTTAGGTTATGCAGAACCTGCCAGCTTTATTCATGCTTATAAAAGATGGCATGGGAAAACACCTCATGCCATGCGTTTAGTACAAAAATAAAAAATGAAGGGTGCTTTTGCTTTCCCTTCATTAAAGAGCAGTTTATTTAATAAAGCTTAGTTCCTTACTGATTTTTTCTAAAATCGGTGCTTTCTTGGCTTGAAATTCAACTTTGTTTTGTTGAATCAGGTTGTTGCCTTTGGTGTCGATAGAAATAATGAGCGGACCAAATTCTCTCACACGGTTAATCCAAAGGGTTTCTGGCATACCTAGGTCTTGCCATTCAGCGCCTTCAATCTCTTCAACCAAAGTTGCTGCGAGCACTGCGCATCCACCTGGAAAAATGGCATGAACCGCAACATTTTCCTGACAGCCGGCAGCTGTTTCTGGCCCCATGCCGCCTTTACCCACAATAAGCTTAACGCCAGTTTGTTTGATAAATTCTCGTTCAAATTTTTCCATTCGCATACTGGTTGTTGGGCCAATCGAAACCATTTCGAAGTCGTTTTCACCTTTTTTGCGCACAATAGGGCCAGCATGAAAAATCGCTCCGCCTTCAAGATTAACTGGTAGTTCTCGACCTTGTTCGATCAGTCTGCGATGGGCAACGTCACGACAAGTTACCAAACGGCCAGTCAAATAAACCACATCACCAACTTTAAGGTCTAAAAGATCTTCATCTTTAATAGGAGTTGTCAGAATTTTTTTCATAGTACAACTCCTTCATGAGACAAGATTTCATACGACATATCTGGATTAATCTTAATTTTGCCACGGCGATGTGCCCAGCAACCTGTATTTACGGCAACCCCAATGGTTGATGGGTGGCGTGCAGAAGATTCAATATTGACTCCCATTACGCTGTTATTCCCTGTGAGCCCCTGAGGACCAATACCAATTTCATTAAGACCTTGTTCTAACAGTTGTTCCATTAAGGCAGCGCGTGGGTTCTCACTTGTTGAGTCAACCGGACGCATAATCGCGAGTTTAGAAAGACGAGCTGCGGTTTCAACCGAAGTTGATACGCCTACACCAACCAGTAACGGTGGGCAGGCATTTACACCGCGTTCGGTAATAACATCCATCACAAATTCAGCAACACCTTCATAGCCTTGACCTGGCATTAAAACTTTTGCCGCACCCGGTAGTGTACAACCGCCACCCGCCATATAGACATCAATGGTACAAGTGTCGAGTTCAGGCACAATGCGCCAGTCTAACCATGGAATTTGAGTACCTGTATTTGTGCCCGTATTTTTTTCATCGAAGGTTTCCACAGCGTTGTGACGTAAAGGACCTATACGAGTTGCCTCAGCAGTTGCTTCGCTCAAAATATCTTGAAGTTCACCAAGCAAAGGGAAGTTAGCACCTGCTTCAACAAAATATTGAATAACACCCGTGTCTTGGCAGCTTGGGCGGTTGAGTTTATCCGCAGCTTGCTGATTTTCTTCCATCGAGTCATAAACTGATTTAGCCAATGGATTGGTTTCTAAAGTACGCAGTTCAATTAACTTGCTTTTCACATCTTTAGGTAGGCGTTTTCCAATATAAGCCGTAAATTTGGCCATGGTGTCCGTAAGGGACTGGACTGCAATATCTTTGTCCATGTTGTGCTCCTTGAAGAAACTTGTTCAGATCTAATTGGTGTAAAAAGGGTTATTGGGTTGCTTTGGCAGCGTTTACTTTCACTTTTTGGGAGAAGCTCAGCACTAGTGTTAGTAAGGTCGAGATAATCAGTAAGCCCGCAACAAAATAGAGTCCGCCTGTGAAATCTCCAGTTTGATCTTTAATCCAGCCGATCATGGCAGGTCCTGCAAACCCGCCTAAATTTCCGATTGAGTTAATCGTGGCAATGCCTGCTGCTGCGGCTGATCCTGACAAGAACATGGTTGGCATGCTCCATAGCGGTGGCTTGGCACAGCTAATACCGACATTCACAATAGTAAGTGCTGCAATTAATCCAATGATATTGTGTGTGCCTGCTGCAATTGCGAGACCAACTGCTGCGGTTAAACACGCGAGAGCAACATGCCATGTACGTTCATTGGTGCGGTCAGAGTGTCGAGACCATAAAACCATGGCAATGACAGAAACGATTGGTGGAATGGCATTTAAAAGCCCCACAGTCATAGACGTTACGCCAAGCTGTTTAATAATTTGTGGTGCCCAGATACCGAGCGTATAAAGCCCAGCTGATGTTCCAAAATAAATCAATGCAAGGGCAAGTACTCGTGGGTTGGCAAGACCGCGAAAAATGCTGTGATGCTGATGAGCATTTTTTCCTACATCTTCTTCCTTCATGGTTTTTACAAGCCATTCGCGTTCATCCTGTTTTAACCAAGTGGCTTGTTCAGGGCGGTCAGTCATATATTTAAAAACCACAACGCCTAAGATGAGTGCGGGTATTGCTTCAATAATGAACATCCATTGCCAGCCAGCGAGACCCCAAATTCCATGCATTTCAAGTAACGCGGCAGAGATTGGTGAACCAACTGCTGTGGCAATTGGGGCGGCTGCCATAAATAAAGCAATCACACCAGCGCGATGTCGTGCAGGAAACCAGTAAGTTAAGTACAGAATAATGCCGGGAAAGAAGCCAGCCTCGGCAACACCGAGTAAAAATCGCATAACGTAAAAGCTAGTTGAGCTTTCTACAAAGGCCATGCCAGCTGCAATCAGACCCCAAGTCACCATGACTCGAGCAATCCAGATGCGGGCGCCGACTTTATGCAAAATAATGTTGGACGGGACTTCAAATAAGAAATAGCCCAAAAAGAAAATTCCGGCACCAAACCCGAGAACCGAGGCGGTAAAGCCTAAGTCTTCTTTCATGGTGAGTGCGGCAAAACCAATATTGACGCGGTCGATATAGGCTATAAGGTATAACAACATAATAAACGGTACGATTCTCCAAGTAATTCGACGTAACGTTCGCTTTTCAATATCCATTTCCATGTCATGACTCCATATTCATGACTACCAATCCTGATTGGTAGTTTTCGCTTTCTTTACCGCTATTGATTCGGCTAGATGGCTTTTCCCGTTGATCCACAGCATTCCTTCTGCGGACATTGTTATGCTCTTAAACAAGAGATGGCTTATGTCGGGAAACATTGAAATGGATGTTAAACCCTTTAAAAAACTGATGAATCGATATAAAGTTAAATCACTATTGCAAAAAACTTAATAATCATGAATGCAGATACGGAATTAGCTTTCTTTTGTTTATTGGTCAAACAAGGAAGTCTTGTCGCGACGGCACGAGAGTTAAACTTGACTCCACCTGCGGTTTCTAGACGTTTAACTCAACTTGAAGAGCGTTTAGGAGTAAGGCTTTTAAATAGAACAACACGGCGAATTAGTTTAACCAGTGAAGGTGAGGTCTACTTTGAAAATGCGGTTCGTATTTTAAAAGAGATTGATGAAATGGAGCGTTTGGTTTCAAGTAGTCGGGCAGCACCCAAAGGGGTATTGCGTGTGAATGCTCCTTTAGGCTTTGGTCGTTCTTATATTGCGCCAGCGATTTCTACATTTGCCAAAATCTATCCTGATGTCGATGTCCAACTGCATTTAACAGACCGCCCGATTAATCTGCCAGATGAAGCCATTGATGTATCAATCCGCTTTGGCGAAATACCCGATTCACGTCTAATTGCAAAAAAATTGGTAGCCAACCGCCGTTTATTATGTGCCTCACCTAGCTATTTAAAAACGGCAGGGCAACCGCTCACTCCCCATGATTTAACGCAGCATCAGTGTATTGTGATTCGGCAAAATGATTCTGCTTATGGCAATTGGCGGTTAAGTCATGGCAAACAAGTTGAAACCGTTAAAGTTCATGGGCAACTGAGTACCAATGATGGTGCAGTCGCATTAAATTGGGCATTAGAAGGCTATGGTATTTTGATGCGAGCAGAGTGGGACGTAGCAAAATATTTAAGAAGTGGTAGATTAGTTCAAGTGCTTGAAGATTATGAGACACCACCAGCAGATGTCTATGCGGTGTATTTAGAGAGACTGAATCTGTCACCTAAAGTCGCGCATTTTCTAGATCATTTACGCCAATTTTTAAATCAGCATGTCGATGGGCCAAAGCCGCGTTCAAGCTGGTAACGATGGTATTAACCTCAATTAAAAAAGCCAACTTAAAGTTTAAGTTGGCTTTAACATTAGTTTCTATTTAAACGCAAATGCAATAACCGTGTTGCTGAGGTGTGGCGAATTTCATCGGTCCGTGCATTAAAATATCGTTCAGTAATGGCTTCACCTGATAAGTCTTCGACTACTTCAAATCCCATCTGCTCCACGGCCTGATGTAAATCTATTGGTTTAAATTGACCTAGTAAAGGCTCTTTCAGCAAATGGGTAAATTGTGCAACGCCTATACTTCCAAGTCGCTCAATACCGTTTAATTCCTGAAAATCGGTCGAATAGTCGAGTACCACTTCGCTACCGTTTGCGGCAAATTCAGCAATACTTTTTAAAGTTTGCAGCGTGGTTTCGGGGTTTAAATAGTGCGTTGTGCCTAACCATGAAAAAAATGCAGGAGCAGATTGATCATAGAGACTTCTGATCAGAGCTTCCGAAATAGACTCTTTTTCAAAGTTAATCGCGACAAACTCAACGGTAGTAGGAATATTTCCTAACTTTTTTAGCTTGGCTTGTTTGGCCGCTTGAGTATCAGGATGATCAACTTCAAAAATTTTCAAAGTAGGATAATGGTGTGATTCACGTAGTGCAAAAGAGTCTAGGCCAGCACCCACTAATACATATTGTTGAGTATTTTGTTGAACTGCCTGAGCAAGTAAATCTTCGGCATAGCGAGAGCGACCGACCACTTGTCCAGTAAGTAGACCTAAAGTACGGTTTAAAACCGCAGAATTCATCACTTTAATAATCAGTGAACTAGAGAGAAGTTTTTTCCAGCCTTTACTGGTTAGTTCAAAAGCATAAGGATCTGAAAATACAGGGTTCTGTGTATTTTGAAAATGATTGGCCCGTAATGCAGCAGCGGCTTCAGCAGTACGGCTTGATTGTCCTTCTTTCATTTTATCCTGTTTTTTTATTTCTTGAAGATATTCAACGAAGAAGGCAGTGTATTTCATGAAAAACTAAAATACACTGCCTATTTCTTACAACTGATTTGATCGAAAATACAAATTAGTGAGTTTTTGTCGTTTGATACGTCACTTCATAATCTTTCAAATCTACTTTTTTCAAACGTTGTTTAAGTTTTTTCAATGACCAAGGCCATGCAGCAAAGTTACGACCGTTGGCATCAAGGTAATAACTCTTACATCCGCCGCTATTAAATACCGTTGTTTGTAAGTGCTTTTGTACTAAATCATTATGCTTTTTAATCACATCAGATTTAACATTTAACTTGCTAATTCCTTTGTTTTTAATTTTCAATAAGCCATCTACGATATAGTCGAGCTGTGCCTCTGCTAAACCAATGAAAGAATCATAAACCAGTACGTTAGGTCCTAAAATTAAAAATGCATTTGGTACATTTTCAATGTTGGTTCCTAAGTAAGCCTCTGGTGAACTATCTTTCCATATATCTTGTAAACATTGACCTTTTTCATTGTGGACACGTTTACCAATTGGTGGGTGAGATACTTCAAAACCTGTACCCCAAATAATCACATCAACTTCGTGGCGTTCACCATTAGCAGCAACCACTGTATTGCCTTCAACCTTCACTAAACCATGAGGGATCAGGGTCGTGTTCGATGCTTGTAGTGCAGGGTAGTAATTATTAGCGAATAAAATACGTTTACAACCAATGTCAAAGTTTGGCGTTACATTTTTACGTAGCACTGGGTCGTTAATTTGCAATTTAAGTAATTGCTTACCTAACACATTGACTGGTTTTAGGGCAAGTGGATTACGTAAACCAAAGTTAATTGCATTTAGCGTTAGTGCTACACTTTTACGCCAGCTCGCCTGAATAGCCGGATATTTAGCAATGACTGATTTACTAAACTCGCCCAAGTCTGTATCTGGTTTTGGTAATACCCAAGGTGCTGTACGTTGGAACACAAACAGTTCTTTCGCTTTTGGTTGAATTTGTGGCACAAACTGAATGGCAGATGCGCCAGTACCAATCACGGCAATGCGTTTACCTGTCAAATCATAATCATGGTTCCATTTCGCTGAATGGAACATTTCGCCTTTAAATGTTTCTAAGCCTTCAAGACGTGGAATTTGAGCTTCGGTAATTGGACCTGTGGCAAAAATAACGGTTTTAGATAAATATTGACCAGTAGTGGTGTCAAGTACCCACACATGACGTGAGTCATCCCACGCTGCGTTGAGCAGTTCGCTATTAAACTCGATTTTAGAGGTAACATTAAATTCGTTACTCACATCTTCCAGATAACTTAATATTTCTGGTTGGCGCGCAAATAAATGGCTCCATTTTGCACTTGGTGCAAATGAGTAAGAATAAAGAGCAGAAGGTACATCACACCCACAACCTGGGTAGGTATTTTCACGCCATGTTCCACCCACGCGGCCAGCTTTTTCAATAATTTTATAATTGGTATAACCAACTTGATCTAGGCGAATGGCAGCAGCGATCCCTGAAATGCCCGCACCCACAATAAAAGTATCGAAAATATGACTTGGTGATTTGACAGCTTTTTTTGCTGATGCATTTGTTTTCATTTGCGCAGTCATATGTGTACTACCTATAAATTTCTTATTTAAATAATTTGTACGATGTACCAAGGAACTTGGTATACAAGCTTGGGGATGCTCGTTTCATAAGCCAGAATAACTTCGCATCAATTTGAGGAATGGTATACATCTCATCCTGATCAAGGCGATTAAGGGTTAATCTTGCAACATCATCACTTGTGGTCAGCGCATAGTTCATCAGTGCATGGTCTGCAAGCTTTGAATAGCGTCCTGGAATTCGACCATTTTTAATGATATTGGTGGGTACCAGCGTCGGGCAGAGCACGTTTACCTTAATATTAAACTTACGTAGTTCGGCAGAAAGCGTTTCTGAAAGCGCACGCACACCCGCTTTAGTCACGTTATAAGCAGTCATTTCTGGGGCAGCCGTGTAAGATGCCGCAGATGCCACATTAATAATCGCGCCGTAACCTAACTTTTTAAACTTGGGAACAAATGCGTGACAACCATGAATAACACCCCAAAGGTTAATATTCATGACCCAGTTCCAGTCTTCTAGGCTGAGTTCGTCAAATTTACCGCCTAAACCTACTCCAGCATTATTAATGACAAGAGTTACAGGGTGCCCAAGCAAGATTTCAGCAGTTTCAGCGAGATGGTTAACCTGTTCAGCATTACCTACATCACAGCGCATAGCAAAAGCTTTTGCACCTTCTTGTTCAAGAAGTTTTACTGTTTCTTCAGCAGCTTCCAGATTAATATCTGCACACACTACGCTGCCACCACGTTTCGCAAGTTCAATTGCAAAACTTCTACCAATCCCACTGCCTGCACCCGTCACTACGGCATAAGCTTTTTGGCTTGGTTTAACTTTCTTTTTGCCAAATAAAATCATGATTCATCCATAAATAGCTTGAAGAGATACCAGCTACCTCTTTGATAGCTGGAAATGCAGGACGATTAAGACATGCGTACTGGTGGGGTAAATTCTTTAACAAAGTAAGGAGCAATTGCGCCGCCTTCGGTCAGCAATTTCTTTTTGTAATACTCAAGATATTCAGTTGTATCATGATCATTTGGATGAAAGTCTGGGCGTAAGTAGTCAAGAATTTGACCAATCGTACTGCCGAAAACTCCGTCTTTTGGACCAAAGATTAAGCCTACACCGCGACGAGCATCTTTCCAGAATTTCAAAGTCAGCATCTCTTGTGGCTTTCTTAACACAGGCACAAATAATGTAGTCGCAGGGATTAAACCTAAAATGGTAAATAGCGCGAGGAAGAAACCAGACGCACGTAGTGCATAACTACCATTTAAAAGTTGATATACATCGTAGGCGATATCTTTATGCTCAGATTCTTCAAGCATATGCCACATCCAAAGTGCACGGCTTTTTTCGTCATCTGAATAATAGAAGTTCTTTTCGTGCTTCATCATGTATTCAGCAAGTACCGCAGTAAAATGCTCAATACCCGCCATCATTGATAATTTGAGTGGCTGTGGAAACTTTAAGAAAACATACTTAAAGAAGTTTGAGCCAAGAAAACGATACAGCGCGACAGGATATTCAGCATCTTGAAGGGCATCGTTATATTCATTGTGCAATTTAGAATGAATTGCTTCTTGGCCAATCAACGACGTTACTCGCTGCTTTAATATTGGATCTTTGATAAATTCACGGTGATGGCGAGCGGTTTCAATAACCAGATCTTCACCGTAAGTTAAAAACACCGAAAGTGTGGCAAAAAACAAAGTAGCAAATTGATTGTCCATATAGAATCTGACATCAATTTCTTTACCATCAAAACCAATATTTAAATGTCTGATTGGAATTGAACTTTTGCTAGCAAAATCTGGTAGCTCAATTTCACGCTGAAATTTAAGCTTGTTGAATGATTTTTTAACTGCGGTCGAGATCATGGCGACACCCTGAGGCAAAGTAGTGGTGCATTTTGATGAAAATCAATAAACTCAATGATCAACAAAGCACTGTAAAATTCCATTTTCAAAAACAGATGATTTTCTGCATTGACTACGGTGTTGTTGCTCCGTTATTTGTTTGATTATTTGGCTGAATAACGGAAGAAGAACCGAGGCAGACAAGAGCTGCTGAATGACTCTTCTTTAATTTTTTCATATTAATCTGACATTATGTTCGGATTCAATTCGGGTAAATTCTTAAACATATAAAAGTATTTTATAGACATTTCTTGTAATAATTTTTCTAAATAAATTGATTTTATCTTTTTGAAAAATAATAAATTAAATTTATTTCTAATCTCTGGAAATAATGAATTAAAACATCAATTGATTGATAAATTGAGATCTATTTTTCTCAGTTTTTTCACTTAAGTTTGACAACTATTCGGATTTTGTTTTTTTATTTCTACCCAGTCAAATTACATGCTAATCTGACTTTATGTTCGGATTATTGATTAGATCGTATGACTACGCGTAAACCTCGTCAAACTCGAGCCAAAGTCACTGTCGACACGATTATTGAAGCAGGTTTTATTGCGGTGGCACTTCATGGACCGAGTGGAACCACGACACGTCATATTGCAGAAATTGCAGGAGTGAGTGTCGGGTCTTTATACGAATATTTTAAAAATAAAGAAGAAATTTATGATGCAATGAATCACTTTTTTGTTCGGGAAATTCTGGACATGATTACAGAGCTTACACCGACAATTTTACAGTTGGAGTTAGAGCCTGTCATCGAAATGATTTTTTATACTTTTAGTGATTTATTAAAGAAAAATAATGACCGTTATTTGACTGTTTTACGTTATGCAGGAGAATTGCAGTACGACAAATACATTCCCAAAATTGAACAGGCTTTAATGGAAGTCATCATGAAATATATGATGCATAATCCAAAATACCTAAAAATTAATAATTTGCCTGTAATTACCTATATTTGTATCAATAGTGGAATTTTTAATGTCGCACGGCATCTTATTTTGCCAAACCCTTATATTAGTTTTGATGAGATGGTACAGGGGCTAACTACTATGATCATGAGTTATATCAATACAGAGATGGCACGTTCAGAAGAGCATTGAGCAGAGTTAGAATTTTTATAAGTCCAAGTAACGATAAAAAGCCCTCACATAAAAGTTTATGTGAGGGCTTGATTGATCTTATGGCATGGTTGGAACTTCTTCAGGACGCATATCGAAAATCAAAATTTCGGCGTTATCACCATTGGTAAACGATAAGCTTCCACCGTCACGAATACGTGCAGCATCGCCGGTGTTAAAGGTTTTACCATTTACATCAACACGACCTTTAGCAACGTGTAGGTACACATATCGACCATCAGGAATCACAAAGTCAGCAGTTTCTTCACCATCAAAAAGACCTGAGTAAATATTAATGTCTTGTTTGATCGATAAAGTTTTCTCGCCACCTTTCGGTGAGATGATCAAATGCAATTTACCGCGTTTGTCTGCTTCATCAATATGAACTTGTTGATAGCCTGGCTCTGTATTCACTTCATTTGGAACAACCCAAATTTGCAAGAAATGAACGCCTTCTTGAGCTGAGTGGTTAAATTCACTATGAGCAACGCCACGACCTGCACTCATCAGCTGAATGTCACCCGGCACAATCACAGAGCCTGTACCCATCGAGTCTTTATGCTCTAATGCACCTTCAAGTACATAGGAAATAATTTCCATATTACGGTGAGGGTGAGTACCAAAGCCTTTAGATGGAGCAACGTTATCATCGTTAATTACAAGGAGGTCCGAAAAACCAACTTGTTTAGGATCCCAATAGTTAGCAAATGAAAAGCTATGTTTTGATTGTAACCAACCATGATGTGCTGCACCACGCTCGTGAGATAAACGCATATCAAACATGATGTATTCTCCTGATTTAATTTTTTATCTGAGTACAGTTTATCGTAGCGTTTATTGGAGTGAAGCTATGAAAATAGAAAGCTTGGTGCGATTTATAGAACGATGAAACTTGGACGTAATTTTGCTAGTCAACCAATAGAGTTAAAGGAGAAAAATATTTTTAAATAAGATGAAGATTTCTTTGAGATGAATTTTTACTTTCCATGCTAAACATGCAACATAGAAATTAGTCGCTAAAGAAACAATTTTAAAGAAAAGTACATTAACGAAAATAGCTCCTTTTTATCTCATTTAAAGCTTAGCAAAGAAAAACAAATTTCAAGCCATATACACATTTGTCTATGCACTATCTTTAAAATAACTTAAGAGTTAAAACCGATAAAAAGATAATATTAAAAATAACTAAAATAAGCTCTTATTAAATAAAATTACTTTTCAATGGAAAAGTTTAGTATTTAGTAGGTTTTTTAATGATATTTTTAAAATAACTTTTATTTTCAATAATTTGAATAAGAGTGTGTTATTGTAAATAAATGTGAAAATATTCACAAAGCTATAATTTTTTGTTAAGATCATTAACATTAAAAACATAGAGATAATAATAATGATCAATAAAGTATTAATAGTGTTGTGTGTGGGTATCGTCTTTGTATTAGGGTATTGGGCTTATTTAGATACTCAAAATAAAAGACATCAAGAGCTAATGCAGATCATACAAGAAGCTGAAAAAAACCTGCAAAGTATCGAACGAAATCCGAATCATGCTCATCACAGCAATTTAGCTTCTTTTCATATGCAACAATATATAGGCGAGAAAAAAATTATTTTCTAGCAATAACGAGCTATAAATTTCTAACTTTTTACAGTGTCATTGGTCATATCTTTTCATAAATTTTGATCATGTTTCTGTTGAATCTGTTAAACTTATTGAACGTATAGTAAAAAAGCTGCATAGGGGTTATGCAGCTTTTTTGTGTTTCAAGAGGGGCTGTGGTTGTTTGCTATGTATAAAGCTAGAAATCAAATGAGTGGCATATTTGTTGCTTCTTAAATTTGAGATTCTTGTTTATAGGACTGAACAGAAAAACAATATTGTTCAGCGACCTACATAGACGTAAATATTCCACAGTTCAGATTTTGCATAGAGGCTACTTATGGCGGCGCCCAATTCTTCGGCAGGCTGGTTAGAGCGTTTATTTAAGCTAAGCGACAATAAAACCACTTTCCGAACTGAAGTTCTTGCTGGTGTAACTACATTCTTAACGATGTGTTACATCATTATTGTCAATCCACTCATTTTATCTGAAACCGGCATGGATCATGGTGCCGTATTCGTTGCAACCTGTTTGGCAGCAGCAATCGGATGTTTAGTAATGGGGATCATTGCTAATTATCCAATCGCACTGGCCCCTGGTATGGGTTTAAACGCTTACTTTACCTACTCGGTTTGTATGGGAATGGGCGTGCCATGGCAAACAGCTTTAGCCGCTGTTTTTGTTTCAGGCCTTGTCTTTCTTGCAATCAGCTTCTTTAAAATTCGTGAAGCGATTGTTAATGCGATTCCAATGTCACTTAAGTTTGCAATCGGCGGTGGTATTGGTTTGTTCCTAGCACTGATTGCACTAAAAAATGCTGGAATCATTGTTGATAACCAAGCGACATTAGTCGGTTTGGGCGATATCAAACAGCCTACAGTATTATTAGCGCTATTCGGATTTTTAATGATTGTGGTTTTACACCAATTAAAAGTTCGTGGCGCAATCATTATTAGTATTTTAGTTGTTACGGCCATCGCTACTGCTTTAGGTTTAAATGAATTTAAGGGTGTAGTGGGTCAAATTCCTTCAATTGCACCAACATTCATACAAATGGACTTTGAAGGTCTATTTACAGCAAGTATGGTCGGCGTCATTTTCGTATTCTTTATTGTCGACTTGTTTGACAGTACAGGTACTTTGGTTGGTGTTTCACACCGTGCAGGTCTTTTACAAGACGGTAAATTACCTCGTTTGAAGAAAGCATTATTTGCAGACTCTACTGCCATCGTTGCAGGTGCCGCATTAGGTACATCTTCAACTACACCATATATCGAATCAGCTTCAGGTGTAGCAGCAGGCGGACGTACTGGTTTAACTGCTGTTGTGGTTGCAATCTTATTTATCTGCTGTTTATTTTTAGCACCTCTTGCTCAATCTGTACCAGGTTTTGCAACGGCGCCAGCTTTATTGTTCATTGGTGTGTTGATGATCCAAGGAATCACTCACATTGATTGGGATGATATTACTGAAGCTGTTCCAGCATTTTTAACCATTGTATTTATGCCATTCACCTATTCAATTGCTGATGGTATTGCAATGGGCTTTATTAGCTATGCATTAGTTAAATTATTCACGGGTAAGGCAAAAACTGTACCGTACATGGTATGGATTATTGCTGCGCTTTGGGTATTTAAATTTATCGTGTTTGGCGGTTAATATGATTTTTTATAATTTTCTTCTTGAGCTATCTTAGACATAGTTTTCAATAAGAAGAAAATTATAAAAGGGTGTGATTTTGACCACACCCTTTTTTCTTTAGACGTGGAGTTAATATGAATCAAGTCGAGCTGATTCGCGCCTTACCAAAAGCCGAATTGCATGTGCATATTGAAGGGACTTTCGAACCTGAATTAATGTTTGCAATTGCCCAGCGCAATCAGATTCAGATTCCTTACAAATCTGTTGAAGAAGTAAAGCAAGCTTATAACTTTCATAATCTTCAATCATTCTTAGATATTTACTATGCTGGCGCGAATGTTCTTGTACATGAACAAGACTTCTATGATTTAGCATGGGCTTATTTTGAGAAATGTGCCGAAGATCATGTCGTTCACACAGAAATGTTCTTTGATCCGCAAACCCACACAGACCGTGGTGTTGCGTTCTCAACTGTGATTAATGGTTTAAAGCGTGCGTGTGCAGATGCCAAAGCTAAGTTTGGTATCAGCTCTCAACTGATTATGTGTTTCTTACGTCATTTAAGTGAAGAAGCTGCATTTGAAACGCTTGAACAAGCGCTGCCGTTTAAGCAAGATATTATTGCTGTAGGCCTTGATTCAAGTGAAGTAGGGCATCCGCCAGCTAAATTTGAACGTGTTTTTGCTAAGGCGCGTGAAGAAGGTTTCTTAATCGTTGCTCATGCTGGTGAAGAAGGTCCTCCTGAATATGTATGGGAAGCTTTAGATCTACTTAAAGTGAATCGTATTGATCATGGTGTGCGTTCTGAAGAGGATGAACAATTAATGACGCGTTTAATTAATGAAAAAATGCCATTAACGGTTTGTCCTTTAAGTAACTTAAAGCTATGTGTTGTTAAGGATATGAAAGATCATAATATCCGCCGTCTTTTACAAAAAGGCGTACATGTGACGGTTAACTCAGATGATCCTTCATATTTTGGTGGTTATATGAATGATAATTTCTTTGCCATTCAACAGGCATTAGATTTAACCAATGATGAGTTGAAACAACTCGCAATTAATTCTTTTGAGGCTTCTTTCATTTCAGATGAAGAGAAACAAAAGTGGATTGCAGAAATCCAAAAAATCTAAATAAAAAAACCGCCTGTGATAGGCGGTTTTTTTATACATCAGGTTTATTTAGGCTGTTTAGTCATACTATTTAAAATATTGTCTTTATCAATAAAGTGATGTTTTAAAGCTGCAAGTACATGCCCAACAATAAGAAAACCTGCAAACCAAGAAATATAAATATGTAATGGTTTAACAACAGCTAAAAGCTCTGGGTTATCTTGCACTAAACGCGGAATTTCAAATAAATATAAAACAGGGGCAGGGTGACCAGCACTCCAACTAAACAAGCAACCAGTGACAGGTAAAGCCACTAAAATTACATAAAGGAATAGATGACCCACGTGTGCCAGAGTTTTCATCATCGGTGACATGGTGTCAGGTAGTTTTGGAGCTGGATGTGTATAGCGCCATAAAATCCGGATAATTACTAAAAAGATAATTGTGGTTGCAATGTTCTTGTGCAACGTAATCACATCACCTTTAAAGCTGCCATCAACGTCATAGCTTAAAAAATTTCCACTATAAAAGCCAATAACCCATGCGACGATGAAAATGATTGCCATCACCCAATGCAGAATTTGTGCGGTACGGGTGTAATAGTGAGAGGAAGCAGCAGGCATAAAAGACCCTTTTTTTGTCGTTTTGATTTGTGATTTTAGGGGAAAGCGCAGATTTTGAGAAATGTTTTAAATGTGACAGAGCGTGCTAAAAACAGAACGTTTTACTGCATAAAAAAGCATTTGATGAGCTGAGTTTCGGTCGGCAAAATAGTTTGCATAAATGCATCAAATTATTTGTTTCTTCTAAAGTTGAGTTTAGGCACAATACGCGCTGCCAACGTTCAATCAAAGGAAAAAATGATGAAAAAATTGATGCTCGCTCTAGCACCAGTTGTTTTAGCTTTAACAGCATGTGCAACAACTACAGGCACTGCTACAGGTGCTGCTTCTGCACAAACCACAACTCAACAATTGGGAGTTGCTGCGTTAAAGGTTGCTGTAAATGCGAAATGTATTACAGAGATTAATAATGTCGCAGCTTGGAAAACAGCAACAAAATATATGACTGCTGAGCAACGTGATAGCATCCAAACCAATGTTTGTGGTTGTGTGAGCGAAAAGGCTCCAAACAGTGTGACAGCAGTAGAATTAGCTGCAGCTGCACTTGATGTAAATACACGTGCTACAATCGTAAACCAAGTGGTTTCTAAAACTGTAAATGCTTGTGTGGCAGAAGCTTTACAAAAGTAATTAATAAATTATGTGTTAAAGAAGGCTGATTACTATTGATCAGCCTCTTTTGTTTAAAGGTAGTGAGTTGATGTTTATTGCTGGTGTAGATGAGGCGGGACGGGGACCTTTAGTAGGTTCGGTTGTGGCAGCAGCCGTTATTTTAGATCCGAATAATCCAATTTTAGGATTAAATGATTCTAAAAAATTAACTGAAAAGAAACGTGAAAAGTTGTTTATTGAAATACAAGAAAAAGCCTTAGCTTGGTCAATTGCTGAAGCAACTCATGCTGAAATTGACGAACTAAATATTTTACAGGCGACTTTTTTGGCTATGCAACGCGCTGTTGACGGCTTGAAAACTCAACCTCAAAAAGTGATCGTTGATGGTAATCAAATTCCGAAAGGAATTATTATTCCTTGTGAAGCCATTGTTGGTGGAGATGCAAGCCATGCTGAAATTAGTGCAGCAAGTATCTTGGCAAAAGTGACACGAGATCGACAGATGGCAGAATTAGATCAGCAATATCCGTTATTTGGTTTTGCCAAACATAAAGGATATCCAACCAAAGCACATTTTGAAGCGATTGCCGTGCATGGCGTGATTGATCAGCATCGTCGTAGTTACGCACCTGTTAAACGTGCTTTAGGTCTATAAATACAACCACTTAAAAAATTTAAAGCGACTATAAAGTCGCTTTAATTAGGGAGAGAACAACTTCATACTAACGATTGAAGTTTTTCTGTGCATAATTATCATCTTCATAAGAAACTTGATAATCTTGATCAAGATGTTGAAGGTGTTCATGCATTGCACGTTCATGTTGAATACGTTGATAAATTTCTTCGCGATGAACAGAAACCTCTTTTGGTGCATTCACACCAATACGAACCTGGTTTCCTTTGACGCCAAGCACAGTAACACTGACTTGATCCCCAATCATTAATGTTTCCCCGACACGGCGGGTCAGAATCAGCATGTTTATCTCCTTGCTAAACGCTTAAAACTGCAATATTGGTACCCAAATAAAAAGCTCAACCTCAGTTTTCAGTCAGATTCTAACAGAAATATGAGAACAAAGTCATATTTTGATAATCTCTGCCAAAAAACTTTCCGTTTAATATAACAGAGCCGCTATAAAAAAAACTATAGCGGCTCTGTGTTTTCTTTGATTATTGTCGGACAAGTAAACATTTTTTAATGAATTCTTGACCGGTTGGTAAAATTAAGCGCGAGCGCTGCTTTCACCATGTTCACGATCCAAACCAAAAGCGGTATGTAAGCAGCGTACAGCAAGTTCAAGGTATTTCTCATCGATAATCACAGAAACTTTAATTTCAGAAGTTGAAATCATAAGAATGTTGATACCTTCATCAGCAAGGGCAGTGAACATTTTGCTCGCTACACCTGCGTGTGAACGCATACCTACACCAACGATAGACACTTTAACGATGTCGTCACGTGTTGAAACTTCACGTGCGCCAATATTTTTAGCAGTTTCGTTTAAGATTTTTTCAGCTTTCGCTAAATCAACACGGTTTACAGTGAAAGTGAAATCTGTTGTGCCATCTTCTTCAACATTTTGCACTATCATATCGACTTCGATATTGGCATCACTTACTGGTGATAAGATTTTAGAAGCAATACCTGGTTCATCAGGTACACCTAAAATCGTTAATTTTGCTTCGTCACGGTTAAAAGCAATACCTGCAATAATTGGCTGTTCCATAGTATCTTCTGCCTCAGTAGTAATGAGTGTACCAACATTTTCTTTAAATTCGTCGTCAAAAACGCCGTCGTCGTCATTATCAAAGCTTGATAATACACGTAAAGGAACTTGATATTTCCCGGCAAACTCTACTGAGCGAATTTGTAAAACTTTAGAACCTAATGATGCCATTTCTAGCATTTCTTCAAAAGAAATACGGTCGATTTTTTTGGCTTTAGGAGCAACGCGAGGGTCAGTGGTGTAAACACCATCTACATCAGTGTAAATCTGGCATTCGTCAGCTTTTAAAGCAGCAGCAAGAGCAACACCAGAAGTATCTGAACCACCTCGACCTAGTGTTGTGGTATTTCCATTAGCATCAAAGCCTTGGAAACCAGCAACCACAATAACACGGCCTGCATCTAGGTCATTGGTCATGACATCTGTATCAATAGACTCGATACGCGCCTTGGTAAATGCACTGTCAGTTTTAATACCGACTTGACGTCCGGTATAGGATTTAGCTTCCACACCAATCGAATTAAGTGCCATAGCTAACATGGAAATCGTCACCTGTTCACCGGTTGAAACCATTTGGTCTAACTCACGTGGGTCAGGTGTTTCGGTAATGGCTTTAGCGAGAGCAAGTAAGCGGTTTGTTTCACCACTCATTGCAGATACGACCACAACAACCTTGTGACCGTGATCATGCCAACGCTTCACACGACGAGCAACATTTAAAATGCGCTCGGGGGTACCCATAGAAGTACCGCCATATTTTTGAACGATTAATGCCATAGTTGTTCCATATAAGCCATGACCCTGAGAGGCTTTTCAGGGTCAGTTACACAAAAAGTGAAGTCTTATTTTTGTTCAAGCCATGCAGGCAATGCTGCGATAACTTGTCCAAACTTCTCGTTAAGTGGCGCGCCACCTTGTGCTAAGTCAGGTTTGCCACCACCTTTACCACCTAACTCGGTTGCTAGATGTTTGATGATGTCACCTGCTTTTAGAGTTGCAGTGTATTGTGATGCAACTGAAGCAAGTAGGCTGACTTTGTCACCCTCTACACCAGCTAACACAATAACTGCATTCTCTAATTTCGATTTAACACTGTCGTGTAAGTTGCGAAGTGATTTTGCATCTACACCTTGAACAGTGGTAATAAGCGTTTGACGACCAGCAATGGTTTGTACCTGGTCAATCAATTCTGACGCTTGGAAGTTTGCCAATTTCTGATTGAGCTGTTCAATCTGCTTTTGTAATGCAGAAACCAATTCAACATTGGCTTGTACACGCTCAACAGTTTGGTCTTTCTGTGCTTTTAATAAGCCATTAATGTGCTGGATATCAGCATCAGTTTTTTGTACTACATCTAGCGCTTTAGTACCTGTAACAGCTTCAATACGACGTACACCAGCAGCTACACCACCTTCAGAAGTGATTTTGAATAAACCAATATCACCTGTACGTTTAACGTGGATACCACCACAAAGTTCAATTGAGAAGTTTTTCTCATCAATAATTGAACCCATAGAAAGTACACGTACTTCATCACCATATTTTTCACCGAACAACATCATGGCACCTTTAGCTTTTGCAGCTTCGATATCAAGAAGTTCGGTTGTTACAGCACTGTTTGCAATAATTTCTGCATTCACTAAACGTTCAACTTGTTGTAACTGTTCAAAAGTTACAGGTTGGTCATTAGCAAAGTCGAAACGTAAGATATCGCTTGCAACTAGAGAACCTTTTTGTTGTACATGTGAACCTAAGATTTGACGAAGGGCAGCATGTAATAGGTGAGTTGCAGAGTGGTTACGTGCAGTTGCTTCACGAATGTCTGCTTTAACAATCGCTTCAACATTTTGATCGGCTTTAAGACTACCAACGGTCACAATACCTTGATGAACAAAGGCACCACCTGACTTTTTAGTATCTTGAACTTCAAAAATACCAGTTTCATTTTTGAAGATACCAGTGTCGCCAATCTGACCACCACTTTCAGCATAGAAAGGAGTTTGGTTTAAAACGATAAGCGCTTCATCACCTTCAGAAACTTCATCAACTTGTACGCCATCTTTATAGATCGCTACAATTTGACCTTGACCAGTGGTGTTGATGTAACCATCAAACTGAGTTTCGCCATCAACTTTTACAATATTGTTGTAATCAACTGCAAACTTACCAGCATCACGAGCACGTTGACGCTGTGCTGCCATTTCTACTTCAAAACCAGCTTCATCAATAATAAAGTCACGTTCACGTGCAATATCAGCAGTTAAGTCTGTCGGGAAGCCGTAAGTGTCGTAAAGTTTAAATACAGTCGCACCAGGAATTGTCTTATCTTTTAATTGAGCAAGCTCACCTTCGAGTAGTTTCAAGCCTTGCTCAAGTGTTTTTGCAAACTGTTCTTCTTCACGAATTAAAGTTGCTTCAATCACATCTTTACGAGCTGCAAGCTCTGGATATGCATCACCCATAACTTCAATTAAAGGTTGCAACATTTTGTAGAAGAACGTACCAGTTGCACCAAGTTTATTACCGTGACGCACAGCGCGACGGATAATACGGCGAAGTACATAACCACGACCTTCATTACTTGGGTTTACACCATCAGCAATGAGGAAACAGCATGAACGCGCATGGTCTGCAACAACACGTAAAGAAGGCTGACCTTGGTCTTCAATACCGATAATGTTGGCAGCAGCTTTTAATAAGTGTTGGAACAGGTCAATATCATAGTTTGAATTAACATGTTGCAATACAGCAGAGATACGCTCTAAGCCCATACCTGTATCAACAGACGGAGCAGGAAGAGGGTGAAGCACGCCATCAGCAGTACGGTTAAACTGCATGAAAACGTTGTTCCAGATTTCAATGAAACGGTCGCCATCTTCTTCAGGAGAACCAGGTAAGCCACCCCAAATGTGATCACCGTGGTCAAAGAAAATTTCAGAACATGGACCACATGGGCCAGTATCACCCATTGCCCAGAAGTTATCAGATGCGTATTTTTCGCCTTTATTATCACCAATACGGATAATACGTTCTGGCGCTAAACCGATTTCTTTGTTCCAGATGTCGTAAGCTTCGTCATCGGTGTGGTAAACCGTGGCATAAAGTTTATCTTTTGGTAAAGCAAGCCATTGTTCGCTGGTTAAAAATTCCCATGCGAATTTAAGTGCATCACGTTTGAAATAATCACCGAATGAGAAATTACCTAACATTTCGAAGAATGTATGGTGGCGTGCAGTGTAGCCAACGTTGTCTAAGTCATTGTGTTTACCGCCAGCGCGTACACATTTTTGAGATGTAGTTGCACGCACATAGTCACGTTTCTCAAGACCTAAAAAGCAGTCTTTAAACTGGTTCATCCCAGCATTTGTAAATAATAAAGTTGGGTCGTTGGCAGGAACAAGAGAACTCGACGCGACACGTGTATGCCCTTGCGTTTCAAAGTAGCGCAAAAATGCTTCACGAATTTCAGCAGATGTCATTAAACGAGTACTCACAACCAAGTCACTCCATATTTTCGAATTTGGCTAAATGTATCAATGCCTGTTTGTTTTATGCCAAACCTTGCATGTGATACGGGGCTTATTTTTTAAAAACGCTAAATTGTAGCGGAAAAACCCCACCGAACCAACGATTTTAAAAGGAATATCTTACAAAACTGTGATTTGGCTAAAAATCTATATTCAATTGGCCTTGACGTGCTTTACTATATGCCTTCTTTAGTTTGTAGTTTTGTTGATAAGGATAGGTCATGCAACGTATCGCCATTAATGGGTTTGGTCGGATTGGACGTAATGTTTTACGCGCCTGGTTCGAAAGCCCAAAACAATTTCATTTTGAAATCGTGGCGATTAACGATATAGCAGATGTCCAGACATTAGTGCATTTATTTAAATATGATTCTACGCACGGCCGCTTCAATGGAAATGTAGATATATTCATTGAAAATGAAAAAGTTTTTTTGAATATTCAGTCAAATCAACGAACGCTAAAAGTTGAGGTTTTAAAGCAGAAACAACCTGAACTTTTACCATGGTCTAGTTTAGATATTGATGTGGTACTTGAGTGTACAGGACTGTTCCGTTCTCATGCGGATGCGACACGTCATCTACAAGCAGGGGCGAAGCGGGTCATTATTGGGGCGGCACCTTTTGATCATGTTGACGCAGCCATTGTTTATGGTGTGAACCATAATGAAGTCAAAGTGACTGATCAGATCATATCAAGCGTTTCATGTACTACTCAAGCTTTGGTTCCATTAGTCAAAATCATTGATGATGCTTTTGGTATTGAAACAGCACTTATGACAGAAATTCATGCAGTGACGGCAGACCAATCTGTTCTTGACCACGCACATCGTGATTTACGTCGTGCTAGAGCTTCAGGGCAAAATATTATCCCGACCACGTCAAGTGCACTCGGCGCATTAAAACGTGTTATGCCTAAAATGGAAGACCGTATTGATGGTTATTCAATTCGGGTACCGACTATTAATGTAGCTGCAATTGACTTAACTTTTATCGCGCAATCTCCAATTACTGTGCATCACATTAATGAGTTGCTAATTAAAGCATCTCAAACAGACTATGCAGAAATTATGGCGGTAACAGATGAGCCATTAGTTTCGAGTGATTTCAATCATTCACCTTATTCGCTCATCGTTGATTTAACTCAAACTATGGTTGTAGGGCATCAAGCTAAAGTATTCGCTTGGTACGATAATGAATGGGGCTATGCAAATCGTTTATTGGATCTGTGTGATTCTTTCTAAATATGATTTTAAATCATTTAAGGGTGTTAAATTAATACCCTTTTTATGGTTGTTAATTTCTAATATGAAAAGTTCAAATAATTAAAATTCTAAATATTAGTGTTGTGTAAAATTATATCTATTTGTATGATTCGCAAACATTAAAATTTTAATTATAGAGTTCATATGAAATTTAACTCAAAAAGAATAAGTGGTTTTTTAATTTTTACATCTACTATTATTTTAGCTGCTTGCGGTGGTGAAGGCTCAGATCAAAATACCCATGATCAAGCCGAAAATAATTTAGAAAAAGAAGACAAAATTTACCAAGTCTATTATCAATCTTCTGATATTTCTTCAAGTATCTATCGTGATTCTTTTGAAATTACTCAATATTCAATTAAGAATAATGAAATCTTTTTTGCAAAGTCACATAACCAACCGCTAGAAACTGAACTTTTAACTGAACAGAAAGTTTTAAATAAAGGGACCTTACAAACACATACTGTGAAAAGGTTAACACCGAGCAGTTGGACGTATGAATTAATGCCTGATTTGAAAGAAAATTTAAAATTTGAAATTGTGAATTTAGAGGGTGAAAATATCTTTGATCGTGTATTACCGGGCTATAAAGAAAATAAAAATTTAGAAACGGGCCTTCACAATCAACTTGATAAAAATTTAATAGACTTCTACCAAAATTATAAGAATGTTAGGTTTCCAAAAAATAGTTATTGTTATCGTTTAAAAGAAACTCAATGGAATCAATCTTATATTTCAGATATATCTAGTTTTAATTCAAATCCTTCGTTTAGTGAGAAAAAGCAGTCAATTGTCGAAAGATATAATAACTTAGGCCAAGATAAAAAGTATTTTAGGCTTCTAAATTCGCAGTGGTATGGTTATAACTTAACTGTTTTAGAAAACTTAGAAACTGGTGATATTCAAAGCGCATTGGGAAATAATAATAACCAGTCTGCTTTTTTTATTAATTTTATATCAAGTAGTCGGTGGGATGCTGATAGAAATTTAGCGTATGAAAAGTCTCATCTGTATTCTATAGAAGATAACCCGCTTAATAATGTGCATTCATTAATTGCTTTCAGACAAAAGCTAAAAATCGCAAATCTTGAAAAAGGTTGCTTTGCTTTTAATACTCAAGCAGCTCAAGCTATTCAAAGATTAAATTTAGTTAACTGGCAACCAGGTGATAGTTCAGATATTGGCCCATTCTTTGGTCGAAGAACTTTTGTCTATGATATGAGTGAATTAGAATAAGATGTTGAATATTATTATTAATTCATGAAATCTTCTTTTTGACTTTAGAGTTTATTAAGAAAGATTTATGCAAATTGTCAGGTGCATGGCACAAAGTATCATGCTACACTAAGAGAAATCGGGTGTGTTCCCGATTTTTTTATGTGGGGTCGTTCCACTTTGATCAGATTTTAGGCTTGAAATATGACCATTTCAGAGACATGGTTGCTGCCTGACGGGGTAGCAGATGTATTGCCGGAACAGGCGCAAGTCATTGAAAAACTTCGCCGTGAAGCTTTAGATTTCCTCGCGGTACGAGGTTATCAATTGGTATATACACCATTTATCGAATACATCGAATCGTTGTCTTCATTATCAGAATCAAATCAAGACTTAGATTTAGTAACTTTTAAGGTCATTGATCAGCTCTCAGGCCGTTTACTCGGTGTTCGTGCTGATATGACGCCACAAGTTGCACGTATCGATGCACATGTAAGACCAGTTGAAGGTGTTGCACGTTACTGTTATTCAGGGACTGTATTACATACTAAACCACAAAATTTCAATGCCACACGTGCACCTCTACAATTAGGTGCAGAGTTATACGGGCATGACAGTATCGAAGCTGATGTCGAAATGGTCGATGTTATGCTGGGGTTGATCGAGAACATCTATACTTTACAAGGCGCGCATTTAGATTTGGGCCATGTAGGGTTGTTCCGCAGTTTAGTAAAGTGTGCTGGACTGTCAAAAAATGAAGAGCATGAGCTTTCAGATCTTTATCAAAGAAAAGCGTTACCAGAGTTAGCTGAATTTACTCAAAACCTCAATATGGGTTCTGATTTCTATGCACTTGGCCGCTATTCTAGTGATCTAGAAGCATTGCAGGCGAATTTAAGTGTAAACATCTTACAAGATGCTGAGTTTAAATCAGCGTTAGATGCACTTAAAACGACACTTGCGCAAATTAAAGGCCGTTGGCCAAATCTCAATATCGGTATTGATGTTGTAGAGCTACGTAGTTATCACTATCACACTGGCTTAATGTATGCGGTCTATGCACCGAATCGAGCTGCGCCTTTAGCACAGGGTGGCCGTTATGATGGTATTGGTGAGCACTTTGGCCGCGCACGTCCTGCTACTGGCTTTAGTTGTGATTTATATGCCTTAGGTGCAAATCAGTTCGCGGAAATCGAAACTGTTGTTGCTCCAAAAGGCTCAGAACAGGATTTACTCTCAGCAATTTCGAATGCACGTGCTCAAGGTTTACGTGTGGTTCAATTGTTAGGTAATGATGATTTAAGTTCTATTCCATATGCGACCCATCAACTCGTGTCGCAAAATGGACAATGGAATATTGAAAAGATTTAATCGCCAACGGTAAATTTTTACTGGTGGTTTCCAATTTTAACAGCATGATGTAATGAGGCTATTATGGGCAAAAATGTTGTGGTACTTGGTACCCAATGGGGCGACGAAGGTAAAGGTAAAATCGTCGACCTGCTCACAGATCAGGCGGCTGCGGTAGTACGTTATCAAGGCGGACATAACGCAGGTCATACTCTTGTCGTAGGTGGTAAAAAGACTGTATTGCACCTCATTCCATCAGGCATTTTACGTGAAAACGTATTGTGCTTAATTGGTAATGGTGTAGTACTTTCACCAGCCGCGTTAATTGAAGAAATGGGAATTTTGGAAGCGGAAGGTGTTCCTGTTAAAGAACGTCTACGTATTTCTCCAAACTGTCCACTCATTTTGCCTAACCACATTGCACTTGATCAGGCACGTGAGAAGAAACGTGGTAATGCTAAAATCGGTACTACAGGTCGTGGTATTGGTCCTGCATACGAAGATAAAGTGGCTCGCCGTGCAGTGCGTGTTGCTGACCTTGTTCGTGGTGGTGCAGCGTTAGAAGAAAAACTTCAAGAAATGCTTGAGTTACATAACTTCCAATTAACTCAGTTCTACGGTGTAGAAGCTGTTAAATTTGAAGATGTATTGGCTCTTTGCAACCAATGGCGTGAAGTGCTTGCTCCATTAGTGATTGACGTTACTAAAGTGTTGCACGACTATCGCAAAGAAGGTAAGGCTGTAATGTTTGAAGGAGCTCAAGGCTCACTTCTAGACATTGACCACGGTACTTATCCGTATGTTACAAGTTCAAATACAACTGCTGGTGGCGTAAGCTCTGGTTCAGGTATGGGACCTTTACATCTAGATTATGTATTAGGTATTACTAAGGCTTATACAACACGTGTAGGTGCTGGTCCATTCCCAACTGAATTGGTTTACGATGCCGCTGCTGATTCTGGTGACCCAATTGGTAAACACCTTGGTACAGTTGGTCATGAATTTGGTGCTTCTACTGGCCGTCAACGTCGTTGTGGTTGGTTTGATGCTGAAATTCTTCGCCGTTCTGTAGATGTAAACTCACTTTCAGGTATTTGCTTAACTAAACTTGACGTTTTAGATGGTTTGGAAGAAGTAAAAATCTGTGTAGGTTATGAAAATACAGATTCAGGTTGTGTAGGTTCTTCAGATGCGGTTTCTTTTGAATGCTTGAAGCCAATCTATGAAACTATGCCTGGTTGGAGCGAGTCGACTGTTGGTTTAACTAGTATCGATCAATTACCAGCAAATGCTTTGGCTTATGTTAAGCGTATTGAACAATTAATCGAATGTCCGATTGATATCGTTTCAACTGGTCCAGATCGTGCAGAAACAATTGTTTTACGTCATCCATTCTCTGCTTAATTAGCAAAGATTAAAAAGGCCTCCTGAAAGGGGGCTTTTTTTATACCCGACTAAAGTGCAGTTTTCGTTTTATTAGATTCAGATTAAAACATTATATATAGATAAGGAAGGATGGGCTCAGGATGAAGCTGCAACCAACTATTTCAAAAACAATTTTTTATTCTTTTTTATTTGCTATTGGTGGTTCACCCACGCTGGCGATGTTGGTTATTTATGGACAGGAATATCATGAAGATTTCTTTATGACAGCTTTTATGAGCTTGTCGGTTTTGTTCGCATGTGTGTTAATTCCTGTTGTACTCATACAAAATAGTTATTTACTCTGGAAAAGGGAAAGTCCTAATCTTGAAGAGAAAGTTAAAACCTTAAGTCATGTTTATCTGGGTTTAAATGTAATCTGTTTAATTTTCTGGATTTATTTGATGACTTTATCTACTTGATCGTTACATAAATACTATGATCATGGAGAAATGAGACATTCAAAGCATGAGTGGTATTTCTTATAATAAGTGCAAAAGAATAAACAGCTTTTTATCGATTTAGGTGATCCGTGTTATGAATAAAAAACTCTTTTTAAGCTTGTGTGCAGCAAGTGTGATGACCATTTCTGGCTGTGCAACAGTAGCGGACATGGCTGGTGCAGATACTGCAACCTTAAATGCTCAATCTGCTCAAGGTTTTAATAAGATGGTGCAGGAAGCACGTGGTAAGGGTGCTCTCGATACAAGCTCTAGTACATATAACCGTATTAATGCTGTATTCAACCGTTTAAAACCATATGCCAACCAGATGAATCAGACTGGTCAACCATTTAGCTGGCAGTTAGCGGTGTTGAAATCAGATACGATTAATGCTTACGTTGCACCTGGTGGCAAGGTCGTGTTCTATACAGGTATTGTGAATAAATTGAACCTGACAGATGCTGAAATTGCAGCTGTTATGGGACATGAAATGACACATGCTTTAGAAGAGCATGCAAAAAGTAAAATCGGTGCACAAGCTTTAACTGATTTAGCTCTAGGTATCGGTTTAAGCTATGCGGGTAATAATGTAGGCCAACTCGGTACTGCTGCTGCTCAGTTAGGTACACAAGTGGGTGTGGGCTTACCATATTCTCGTAGCTTGGAAAGTCGTGCTGACCAAGGTGGTTTAATGTTGATGGCGCGTGCAGGCTATAATCCAAATGCAGCGATTACGCTTTGGGAAAAAATGAATAAGCTTGAAGGTGGCGGTGGTTCATCCTTCTTGTCTACTCACCCATCTAACTCACAACGTATTGGTGATATGCGTAAAAACTTACCTGCGGCAATGGCAGTTTATAATAGCCGTAAATAAGATGTAAATTTTATATAGATAAAGAAAACGGATGCTTAAGCATCCGTTTTTTATTTAAGGAGCAGGGTTGGGCTGTTGAGTATGGATGGCCTCAATACCTTTTAGAACTTCACTTGGTAATTCAATCTCAAATGCCTGAATATTTTCTTTGAGTTGATCTAAATTAGTGGCACCAATAATTGTGCTGGTCACAAAGAACTGTTGTTTAATAAAAGCTAAGGCCATCTGAGTTAAGCTTAGTCCATGCTTTTCTGCTAGCTGTGCATATTGTTCAGTTGCCCACTCACTTTGAGGGTTACTGTAGCGGCTAAAGCGAGGGAATAGTGTCACACGAGCATTAGCGGGACGTGCACCATTTCTAAACTTGCCAGTTAGGTAACCAAAAGCCAGAGGAGAGTAGGCGAGCAATCCGACATCCTCATATTTAGCAATCTCTGACATACCTATTTCATAAGTACGGTTAAGAAGACTATAAGGGTTTTGAACACTTACAAATTTACTGACACCTAGCTTTTCGGCTAAATGTAAAAATTTCATAGTGCCCCACGGGGTTTCATTTGATAAACCAATATAGCGAATGCGCCCGCGATTAATCTCTTCTTGTAGAGCGAGTAATGTTTCTTCTAGAGGTGTTGTGTCGTAATCATTTTCAGCTTGGTGATTACCATAAGCGAGCGTACCAAAAAAGTTGGTATGACGTTCAGGCCAATGCAGTTGATAAAGGTCGATATAGTCCGTTTGGAGGCGTTTAAGTGATCCATCTAGAGCTTTGGCAATATGATCACTGTTAAAGCGTGTATTGCCTTCTCGGATGTGTGTTCCTCCAAAGCCAGGACCTGCAATTTTAGATGCGAGAAAGACTTTGTCACGTTGTCCATTTTGGGCAAACCAATTGCCAATAATTGTTTCAGTTGCGCCATAAGTTTCAGGTTTTGGTGGAACAGAATACATCTCTGCCGTATCCCAAAAATATAAACCATTGGCCAAGGCGTAATTGAGTTGTTCAAAAGCTTCTTGTTGGGAGTTTTGCTCACCAAATGTCATGGTGCCTAAACAAATTTCTGGAAGTTTAAGGCCTGTGCGACTAAGTGGGTTAAATTGCATACAGCGGAATCCTTGGAAATTTTGAGTTAGCCTAACGGAGAATATGTATTCAACTTAAATCATAAAATTAGAATAGTTTGTAAGCTTTGTGTATTAACTCATTGTTGCATATAAAAAAAGCAAACCGAAGTTTGCTTTTTATTAAAAATTTAATGAATATTATTCTTCATCGTCGTAGTCATCATCAGAAACAGTGTTTTCTTCTAATGATGCATCAAAAATAAGAATGGCTTTACCATCAGTTTGGATCATACCTTGATCTTCTAAGGTTTTGAGTACACGGCCAACCATCTCACGTGAACATCCAACAATACGGCCAATTTCTTGACGAGTAATACGAATTTGACGACCATTCGGCAAAATCATTGCTTCTGGTTGAGAAGATAGATCGATTAAGCAACGTGCAATACGACCAGACACATCAATGAACGCAAGATCTGTCATTTTACGGGTCGTATTTTTTAGACGGCGAACTAATTGTGCAAAAACAGCATAGCTTAAGTCTGGGTATTGTTTGCTGAGTTCGTGGAAGTTGTCATAAGAGATCTCTGCAATTTCACAGACATCACGAGTTCGAACTTCGGCTGTACGTTGAGGGTTCGGTTCGAAAAGCCCCATTTCCCCAAAGAAATCGCCCGGATTTAAATACGCAACAACAATTTCACGTTCGTCATCTTCACGCAAAATAATTGAAACTGAGCCTTTTAAAATTAAATATAAAGATTTTGACTCTGTTCCGGCATCAACAATTGTGGTTCGTTTTGGATATCTGTTGATGTGAGCACGTTTTAACAATGCTTTAACGGATTCAGGTAGTTGCCCCGGAGATAAAGCATCTGTGCTGAGTTGTGAAAAATTTGAAGTCATGCTTAATATGTTCCGAATAGGGTAAACAATTCACACAAGCTCGAGATGAGCTATTACACAGAAGAGATGAAATTCCTTATCAACTCATTTTATGTTAGTGTACAAAACAAGGGCCTGTTGACATTTCACAGATGGTTGCAACATAAGACAATTCTTTTAGACGTACCAAATAAGAACTATGAAATTTAGCCATTCTAAATAAATAGATCTTAACAATGGAACGTACAAAATAACTTGGTCTTGCGCTATGCCTGCGCTGCTTTAATTGCAACTCAGATTATGGCTGAAATTTCACAAACTTTATTACAAAACTGGACAAAGGATTGCCATTGTCTGGGTTTTGCGTCTTATTTGGATTAATTTTTAGCTATAACGCAATCCATAGATGAAATGTCAACAGACCCTGCTTAAATTTATAATTTTTTTTGGGTAGTTGCAATGCAAACAAGTGTACATTGGCTAGAGAATGTTGCTTTTGAAGCGAAATCGGATAGTGGGCATAGTGTCATCATGGACGGCTCACCTGAGTATGGTGGTGAAAACCGTGGTCCACGTCCTATGGAATTGATATTAATGGGACTTGGTGGGTGTGCTTCGTTTGATATTGTGACTATTTTAAAGAAATCTCGCCAAGATGTGACGAATGTTGTATGTAATTTAAAAGCTGAGCGTGCTGACGCAATTCCGGCTGTGTTTACTAAAATCCACTTACATTTTGTGGTAACTGGTAAAGCTGTGAAAGAAAAGCAGGTTGCAAAAGCAGTTGAATTGTCTGCCGAGAAATATTGTTCAGCAAGTAAAATGCTTTCTGACGGTGGTGTTGAAATTACACATGACTTCGAAATTATTGAAGCGGAATAAGGCATTTTTTTGCTAACTAGAAATTAAAAAAAGCTGACATGAGAGTTGGCTTTTTTATTGTCAAAAATAACTAAAAAATAATAGGGAGAAGAAAGATGAATATTCGTTCTGCTAAATCAAAAGATACTCAAGCTATATGTGATCTACTTAAACAGATGGGATACCCACAGCCTTTTGCTCTTATTCAAGAAAAATTTGAGATACTCCATAATGACTCTAATTCACAAATTTTGATTGCTGAAGAGAGGGGTAAAATTTATGGTTTTTTATCTCTCTACTTTATTCCGCAAATTGCCTTACAAGGTGACTTTGCCAAAATATGCTATCTGTGTGTTGATGAGAATATGCGTAGCAAAGGTGTTGGGCATTTACTCGTAAAGGAGGCTGAGCAACAAGCCAGACGCCGAGGGTGTGATCGAATGGAACTGCATTCAGGAATGCAAAGACCTTTGGCACATCGATTTTACCTAAGAGAAGGCTATGTCGAAGCGCCAAAGTATTTTCGTAAAGCTTTAAATTAACGAGCTGTATTTAGAAAAAGCTGAGGATCTACCCGAGCATTATTAAGGCTCATGCCCCAATGCAGATGAGGGCCTGTCACGCGTCCTGTTTTGCCTACTAAACCTAGTGTTTCTCCTTGGCGGATATGTTGGCCTTTCTCTACTTTAATTGCGCTTAAATGGCAGAACATGCTGACTAAGCCTTGGCCATGATCAATCAACACGGTTTGTCCATTAAAAAAATAAGATCCAGTTTGGATAACCACACCATCTGCGGGAGCAACAACTTTTTGTCCTACTGGCGCAGGAATATCTAGACCTGAGTGAGGCGCGCGTCCCTCGCCGTTAAAGAAGCGTTTTCTTCCAAAAGAGTTGCTAAATTTCCCTGAAGTCGGGCGTATAAATGTAGGTAGGGTTTGCCATGAGCTCTGTGTAAATGAGGTATACACATCATTTTGTTCTTTTGCTTCTTGAGCGTAGCGGTCTAATTGACTTTGATTAGGGTTCACATAATCTTGGTTCGTGACTTTAATCCGCTGTTCTGCGTAAGGATAAGACTTAACTTCTATTTGAATCGGGGCTTTATTTGTGTCGAGTTGAATACTGCCGATTGGAGTAGATAAAGGAATACCAAGCACGGCATAACGCTGCTGACCTTCTTGGCTAATTAAAACAGGCTTTTGTTGAAAAGTGACCTGAGTAATATCAGTACTTAGAGGAACAACTGCAATTCCACCAGGTCGTCTGGAGTCTTGTGGAAGCTGAGCGATTGCTAGTGCCGAAGTAAAAAGACAAGTTGTTGTTAATATAATGTGTTTAAAGTGCATTTTCATTTCAAAACGAGTAGGAAACTAGCAAGATAAACTAAAGCTTAATCACTAAATTCTCAATGAAGAGTTTGTGAAAAGCGTAGTAAGAATAAGCATGAATCTAAATATTCAATCATTTTAATAAAATGTAGCTGAACTGTACTTGAAATATATACAAAACAATCCCATATTATAATGGAGTTTTACTCATTGTTATTTTTATAACATTATGAAAAATATATAAAAATTTATTTGAAATCCGAAGAAGTGTTCCCATCTATTAGACAAGTACAAATTTGTTGTGAGGAATAACAAGAATGCGTTTTGAGAAATTTACAAACCGCTTGCAGCAAGCCCTCTCAGATGCTCAATCTTTAGCGATGGGTAAAGACCATACCGCTATCGCAGGTATTCATATTTTGTCTACCTTGTTAGAAGAGCCATCAAATATTAGTTTGTTGCAACAAGCAGGTGCACGGTTACCTGAACTTAAACAAAAACTTGAACAGGCTATAAAAGATGCGCCGACAATTGCCAACCCAACGGGTGATGTCAACTTAAACCCAGAAGCCGTTAAAGCGCTTAATTTGGCAGACAGATATGCGCAAAAGGCAGGTGATGAATTTTTATCAACTGACTGGGTTTTATTAGGTTTGGCAGAGACAGGCGAAACTAAAAATATTTTAAGTGCGGTAGGTGTAACTCCCGACAGCTTACGCAAAGTAATTGAACATATTCGAGGTAATGACAAAGTCATGAGTAATAATCACGAAGACCAACGTGACTCACTTAATAAATATACGATTGATTTAACAGAGCGTGCTTTATCTGGAAAACTTGATCCTGTCATTGGGCGTGACGATGAAATTCGCCGTACCATTCAGGTGTTATCGCGTCGTACCAAAAACAACCCTG
Source organism: Acinetobacter sp. 809848 (assembly GCF_000581275.1). NCBI lineage: Bacteria > Pseudomonadati > Pseudomonadota > Gammaproteobacteria > Moraxellales > Moraxellaceae > Acinetobacter > Acinetobacter sp. 809848. Next base: position 1,409 of record NZ_JEXG01000032.1, on the reverse strand, counting down.
TTCTTATTGGTGAGCCGGGCGTAGGTAAAACCGCTATTGTTGAAGGTTTGGCACAGCGTATTGTGAATGGTGAAGTGCCAGAGGGATTAAAAAATAAACGTGTTTTATCCCTCGACTTAGGTTCATTACTGGCTGGTGCTAAATATCGTGGTGAGTTTGAAGAACGTTTAAAAGCTGTTTTAAAAGACTTGGCAAAACACGAAGGCGAAATCATCCTGTTTATTGATGAGTTACATACACTCGTAGGTGCAGGTAAAGGTGATGGCGCGATGGATGCAGGTAATATGTTAAAACCTGCGTTGGCTCGTGGTGAATTGCGCTGTGTGGGTGCGACGACCTTAGATGAATATCGTCAATATATTGAAAAAGATGCAGCTTTAGAGCGTCGTTTCCAAAAAGTGCTAGTTGATGAGCCAAGTGTTGAAGATACGATTGCAATTTTACGTGGACTCAAAGAAAAATATGCCACTCACCATGGTGTGCAAATTTTAGACTCTGCGATTATTGCTGCGGCGAAAATGTCTCATCGTTACATCACTGATCGTCAATTACCAGACAAGGCAATTGATTTGATTGATGAGGCAGCTTCTCGTATTAAAATGGAGATTGACTCTAAACCTGAAGCACTTGATAAGCTCGATCGCCGTTTAATCCAGTTGAAAATGCAATTGGAAGCTGTGAAAAAAGATGAAGATGTCGGCAGTAAAGCTGAAGTCACTCATCTTGAAAAACAGATTGCTGAAGTCGAGAAAGAATACAACGATCTTGAAGAAATCTGGAAGTCTGAAAAAACTTTGGTAGAAGGTACTAAACAGGCTCAGGTGGAACTTGATAAAGCGCGTATTGCTTTTGAGAAAGCTCAGCGTGAAGGTGATTTGGCTGAGGCAGCACGTTTACAGTATGGCGTAATTCCAGAGTTGCAAAAACAACTGGAGCAAGATGAAGTTGCAGAGGAGAACGAAGAGCCAAAACTCATTCGTACTAAAGTAACTGAAAATGAAATTGCTGAAGTTGTTAGTGCTGCAACAGGTATTCCGGTTGCTAAAATGATGCAAGGCGAGCGTGAAAAACTCCTTAATATGGAAGAGTTTTTACATGACCGTGTTGTAGGTCAAGATGAAGCAGTTGTTGCGGTATCGAATGCTGTTCGCCGTTCACGTGCCGGTTTGTCTGACCCGAATCGTCCTAGTGGATCATTCTTGTTCTTGGGTCCAACAGGTGTTGGTAAAACTGAGTTGACTAAAGCTTTAGCTAACTTCTTGTTTGACAGTGATGATGCCATGATTCGTATCGACATGAGTGAATTCATGGAGAAACATTCTGTTAGCCGTTTGGTTGGCGCACCTCCAGGATATGTCGGTTATGAAGAAGGTGGTGTTTTAACTGAAGCTGTTCGCCGTAAGCCATAT
>NZ_JEXG01000031.1:0-49035 GCF_000581275.1 Acinetobacter sp. 809848 | reverse complement strand
AAAAAGGTCTCGATTGGCGGACTGACATTTGGGAAAAAAATCATAAAAACTAAAGAGATTATGTCATGGATATAAATTTAAAAAGAGTACAGGTATTAAATAGTGATATTTCAAACGATGAGCCATCATGCAAACAAGATTGTAGCGATGTAGTTAATATTTCGGTATTTTTTGATGGTACTGGTAATAATAAAAAAGAGGATGAAGATACCAAAAGGTGGTCAAATCCTGCTCGATTGTGGAGAAATGCTCAAGGATTAAGAGAAAAGGAAATGGCTGATAAAAACAAGCAAATATCGCCAAATTACGCTATCTATATTTCTGGTGTTGGAACAAGATTTAATGCTGAGTTAAATATCTTTCAAAGGGCTATTTCGTGGGTACAAGATAACCTTGGTTTAGGTGCTGGTGCTGGGTTGGGAGGTGCAAGACGTTTAGATTATGGTGAAGACCAGTTAAATGATGCTTTAAAACAAATCCTGATTTTTAATGCACAAAAGGTTGAAAAAGACATTAAAAAATATGTAAGTGAAAAAAAGGAGTACAGCTTTGCTGAAGTCGATAAAAGTTTAAAAGAACATCGATTAATTAAGAAAATTAATATTTCTGTGTTCGGTTTTTCACGGGGCGCTGCACTTGCCCGTGCATTTACAAATCAGTTTATGTGGCAATGTCAATCAGACTGTGATGGGCTGACGTATGGTCAAGGTAAGTATCCGATTGAATTTAAGTTTTTAGGAATTTTTGATACGGTTGCTTCATTTGGCTTGCCTGCCACAAATTTAAGTAATAGCTTACCTTTTTTAGAACGTGATTTGGTTGTAGATGAGCGGGTTCAAAACTGTTCACATTATATCGCTGGTAATGAACTGCGCTTTGCTTTCCCTGTTGATGTTATTCATAAAGACAATAAGTTAGCTAACAGTAATTGGAAAGAAGTGGTATATCCCGGAGTACATTCTGACGTTGGTGGTGGTTATGAACCAGGTAGCCAAGGAGTAAATGACAATTTTGCCCGAATTCCGTTAAAACATATGCTAGAGGATGCCTTACAAGCAGGTGTCAAAATGTATAGCTATGATGAGTTGAAATTAAAACATTCCGAAATTTTTGAGCAGTTTGAAATTCAACCAGATTCTCAAAAATATTATGATGCAGTAAAAGCCGCTATACCAAGCCAAGGAAGTATTCAAGATCAGATTAAAGGTTGTATGAAAATTTACTACGGTGCCTACGGTACGATTGCACGTGCTGGAAATGAACTTTCTGTTAGTCAGCGTGTACGTCAGGAAAATAAATATCGTGAACTTATACCAGTTGGCCCATCCGATATGGCAACTGAAATGCAAAGATTAATGAAACTAAAAGAAGCAACCGCTTCGAAAAAAGATGGTTTTAATATTTTTAGAGTTTTTTCACCGGTTTCAACTGCCTATGAATATATGATTGGTGTAGAAGATTGGCAATTTGAGAGTTGGAATACAAATGTCAGTGATGATATTAAAAAATTCTATTTAAATTATGTTCATGACTCTAAATATGGCTTTTTAAGTAATGTAGAACCATTTAGTTATTTCCGTCAGAGAAAAGTTTATGAGTCACGTCGTAGCGCCAGTGGTGAAGGGTGGGATAAAAAAGCTGCTGAACAGAAAGTAACTTGTAGTGTCCCTAAACAAGAAATACCGCAAAAGCAGTTTATTGATGCTTATGAACAAGCTCAACTAACAGAGAACTTTTTAAATGCATCTTAGTGATGCATTTAAAATCCCTTATCTTTAAAAATAAAAAGTCCAATTGCATTGTATCTTTTTTAAATACACTCTGTCTTAAAATGAACAGCTAGGTTTTTACATTAAGATCTGTTGTTATTAATGAATGGAATTTATATTAAATTTCTGACAAAAATTTTCTAATTAAAAACCAATATTTGATAGGAAAGGTAATGCCAGAGACTTCAATTCAACAAGAAACACAAAGTACGTGGGCAATATGTCGAGATCCTGTTTTATTGACTATGGTGGGCGGGGCAATTGATACCATTGGCTTTATTGCGTTATTTGGTTTTTTTACTGCTCATGTGACGGGCAACTTGGTATTGGCCGGGGCTGCGTTGGTGAAGGGTGGTGCCGGTTTATGGATTAAACTTGCGGCTATTCCATTGTTTATTGTGACGGTGGTGATTACCAAACTTTTAATTGACCGTAGTCAGACCAAACACAAAACGCTGTCTTATTTATTTTTATTTGAAGCTATTTTTCTCTTTGCTTTTATGGCTGCTGGGCTTTACTTTGAGCCATTTAAAAATGCCGATTCGATTACGGTTGCAATCACAGGTGGCCTCGGTTTAATTGCTTTGGCGATTCGTAATACATCAAGCAAAACCCTCATTAAAAATATTAGCCCAAGTACTATGATGACAGGCAACACTACCCAGCTTGGTATTGATATTGCTAACTTGCTTAAAAACAATAATGCCGCCAATCGGGCAAGTTTGCTTAAAAGTGCCAGTATTGTCATTGGCTTTGTGATTGGTGCTTTGATGGGGGCGGTACTTTATGTCTATTTTGACTTTTGGAGCGTAGCGCCATTTATTTTACCCATACTCTATTTTTCTTATTTGGCTTCCCAGCAGAAGTTTAAACAAGCTTAATAAAATAGACGTTCAAATTTTATTTTCTAAATAAAGTCCAATCCAAGCTGAGCCGAAATTGTTCAGGCACAGCTTTACAGGCATAATGATGAGTGGGGAAATACATTCGATAAAGGAATGCACAATGACAAAATCCGGCCATTATTTAGTGCTTACAATAATGGGACTGCTGAGCGGTTGTCAGGTCATTCATTTAAAAGAAAGTAACTTAAGCAGTGCTTTAAAAAGTAAAAATGAAAGCATTTTGACCGACAATACTTTAAGTCATCAAACCCAAAACTTGCTGTATTTGGTCAAAGAAGATGAAAAAACTTGCCTACAAAATTTTGATGATTGTTTAAATAAGGTTCAGAGCCTGTCCGAAAATAGCAGCAGAGAAGAGCGCTATGCTGCGCTGAGTGAAATTTACTTGGCAAAAGCTTTAGATGTCGGGCGTAGTAGCCAGTGTCATGTTATTAATAAAAATAACAGTTGTGTTGAGCAAGAGCTGGCGTTGTTTGATAAAAGCTTGCGCTATAGCTATGTCTATTTGTTTGATTCTGAAGAGTCACCTTTTGATCGGGTATTTGACCATCGACAAAATCAGGTACGTATTTTTTATAACGTCGCCTTGTCGAAGCTCATGACCACGTATTTTAATCATTTAAATACGCTTCATTTCCCACCTTTACTAAAAGCAGATGGGCATGAGTACCACGTTAACTTTGATCATGCTGTAGATGTACAGCATATTGAAGTCGATACCTTTCGCTCTAGCTATAACATGAACTTTTCAGGGTTTAATACCGTCAACCGTAAGGATGGTTTAGGTGCGGAGTTTATTGTGGGACGTAAGGAGCATGATGTAAATCATGGTTTTATTTTAGATCCCGATGCTTTTTATGCTCACCAGAGTAATCCCAACATTCATTTACCACGCTTCTTTCCAGTGACGGCTATTGCCTACCCAAAACAAAAGGCCACAGCCGATCAGGTCATTGCTGGGGCAGAGTTAGAAATTGCCATGTTTGACCCATACCGACAGGACCGCGTAAAAGTTGAAGGTGTGGATTATCCACTCACTGCTAACTATTCGGCTCCTTATGGGCTGTGGCTATCGAAATATAATTTAGGTGCGGCAGGTTATTGGTCTTTAATTAATAAAGAAGCCAATTTGATCATGCCGCATTTATATATGCTTGAGCCCTTTAACCCGAATAAGAAAATTATTGTGTTTGTTCATGGTTTGGCAAGTAGCCCAGAGGCGTGGGTGAGTCTAACCAATGACATTATGGGCGATGCTGAATTAAGGAAAAACTATCAGGTTTGGCAGGTGTTTTATTCAACCAATATGCCGATTTTTGAAAGTCGTTTTCAGATTTATTCATTGTTGAATCAGGCTTTTCAAAACATTGCTAAAGACAGCTATGCGGCACATGATGCAGTGTTGGTCGGACATAGTATGGGGGGAGTAATTAGCCGTTTACTGGTGAGTAATGCCGATGTTTCGGAGCAAGCCATACAAAAAATGAATGAAGCACAGCTAAACCGTTTAAAAGAAAATCCGGTAATTCGTGAGCGTTTTCAGTTCAAGGCTTTGCCATATTTTAATCGAGTTGTTTTTGTTTCGGCACCGCATCATGGTACAGACTACGCTGACCGATGGTTTACCCAAATTGCCCGCCGTATCATTCGTTTGCCCGCTGATTTTTTTATTGCAGTTGAAATGAGAGACGAGAAAAATACAAAACTCAGAAAAGGATTAATTGAAAATGGGGCAAGTAATTTAAGTCGCTCTTCTAACTTTATGCAGTTGACTCAAGCTATTCAACCATCGCCACAAGTGGTCTATCACTCGATTATGGGCAATATTAACGGGACAACAGATAAGTTAAAAAGCAGTGATGGAATTGTGCCGTATCAAAGTTCGCATTTAGGTGGGGAGCAGTCGGAGTTGATCATTAAAGGTGGACATTCGATTCAAACTAGCCCTGAGGCAATTTTAGAGTTACGCCGTATTTTACGATTGCATTTAAAGCAGTCGCAGCCTTCAAAATAGAAATTTTTGTTTTTAGAAAACCACTGCTGAACTAGGTCAACAGTGGTTGAAATAATTAATTTAACTGATTTTGTTTGAGCGATTTTTTATGCTCAAAGTAGCTGATTGAAAAAATAACCAAGCCGACCAAATACAACACACCAGACAACAGCAGTAAGTCTAAACCTGCTGCATAGAGTAACCAAAGCGCATAGATTGAAGCGACACTTGCAATCGCAATATGCGGCATACGTTTATGGCGAATGGATTCTTTAAGGTAAAAAGCTGACACCAGAAAATAAGGCAGCAAAATCATGACTGATGAAATCAATAAAAGTTGAGTGTAATTTTTATTGAAAAAATACACAGCAATTAAAGACCCTTGTACCACAAGCGTCGTCAACCAAAGTGATGAAATCGGTACATTATTTTGATTATTCTTTAAAAATAATTTCGGGAAAGCACCATTTTTTGCAGCTAAAAATGGAATTTCAGTGGCAAATAAGGTCCAACTTAAGTAAGAGGATGCAACCGAAATAATCAACCCGATGGTAATAATGATTGTACCCGGCAAGCCGATCAGTTGCTGTAAAATGGTCGCCATAGATGGGTTATGCATGCCTGCAAGCGCTTCACGACTTGCCACACCATAAGCCAATACTGTCACCATCACGTAAAAACTTAATGCTAGCAAAACACCTAAAATAGTTGCTTTACCAATATCATGACGTTTTTTTGCACGCGATGATAAAACTACAGCACCTTCAATACCGGTAAATACCCAAAGGGTAATCAACATCAGGTCTTTCACTTGCTGCCAAAGTGGAACTTGCAAAGAAAAGTCATGTAAGTTGAGTTTGAATAGATCAAACTTAAAGGCAATGAAGGTAAAGAAGATGAAAACCACCATTGGAATAATTTTGGCAATGGTTGCCAGTAAATTCACAATCGCCGCTTCTTTAATGCCTCGACTCACTAACCAGTGTACCAGCCATACAAAAATGCTTGAGCCAATCAGTGAATAGAGTGTATTACCTTCACCAAAAATAATATGGTCTTTGCTGTCGGTAAACATGCCGACGCCTGAAAAGGCAATCACCACATAACCCACAATACCAATGGTAGTACACAACCAATAACCCCACGCCGAGCAAAACCCGATCAGGTCTCCAAAGCCTTCGCGTGCATAGTTATAAATACCGCCGTCAAGGTCTGGTCGTTGACGCGTTAAATGTAACAATGAGAGGGCCAAGAAAATAATACCGACCCCAGTAATGAGCCATGCGACTAGAAGGGCAGAACCATTGGCAACCTGAGCCATATTTTGGGGGAGGCTAAAGACGCCTGACCCCACCATAGAACTAAAGACCAGCGCTGTAAGAGACAATAATCCGATTTTGGCAGCAGACATGGTATTTATTCTTTAAAAAATTGTGAAAGTTCAGCAATGTGTTCTGGCCCGATACCGCAGCAACCACCCACTAAACTTGCACCTGCTTGCTGCCATTGTTTAGCAAAACCTAGATAAGCTGGAGCGTCTAAGTCTTTACGAATTTCATCCAGACCATCGTTGGCAGTAGCGCTTTCATCTTGCGGTGGGAACGCGTTGGCATAAGCACCAATCTGTACCGACTCTGGAATGAGTCCTTTAATTTCATTAATCGCTTGCAAGATCACTTCAGGTTGGCAGCAGTTAAACAACACTGCTTTGGCATTGGATTGTTTGATGAAATCAGCCACTTGTTGCATATTTTCGCCTGAACGAAGTAATGCTTGTTCTTGTTTAATTTCATCTTGCAGCGTAAATGACACCCAATAGTCCTTACCATCTTGTGGCAATAACGCGTGTACTGTTTCAACTTCTTTTAAGCAAGATTGGGTTTCAGCGAGCCAAAAATCAACTTCTGGTGCCAATGTGTTAATGATTGGCTCAGCAAGGTTTTTAGCCTGTTCCGGTTGGAACAAGTCGGCGCGGTAAGAACCAAATAACGGCGGTAAGCAGCCTGCAATTTTGACATTTTTGCCGCTTTCTTTAACTGCATTTTTTGCTTGTTCGATGGCAACTTTAATTAAACGCACGCCGTCAGTTTCAAAGCGTTCTTGGCCAATGTGAAATGGTACAACCGCGTAGTTATTGGTGGTAATGACTTCTGCACCAGCGTTGATAAAGTCGAGGTGAACTTCTTTTACTGTTTCTGGTGCTTCAATAAGTGCAAGCGCAGACCATTCTGGTTGACGAAATGGAGCGCCACGACGAGCCAATTCACGGCCTAAACCGCCATCTAAAATTTTCATAAATTACAACATAACGGGAGAAAAATAATTCAGTTAATCTAGCGTGTAGACGAGCCGTGTTCAATCGCGAATATGCTCGATATATTTCTAAATAAATGAGATGGTTATGAATATTTTTTCTTAAAAGGAATTCTGTAGATGATGTTCAGTTTTACTGATGAACTTCATGTGAAAAAGAACACGTATTCATTTGAAAATATAGAATAAAAAATGATCTTACAAAGCACCATATTGTTGCCAGCTTTCACCTGTATGCTGTGTTTTATAATAGGCTTGAAGTTGTTTAAGCTGTGAAAAATGTATACCTGACCACACCAATAAACTAATAAATATTAAAACTTTAGATAAGCTACGAATTTTACTTACGTGAGTAAAAGCCAACAAAACAAAAAACAGGGCAGGTAAAAAGATAAAGAACTGAATAGCGGAGAAAAATAGATGAGCTGTGCTGAAATATAACGCGACTGCGCTCATGAGCACATTTAAAGCAGCACAGAGTTTTTGATATTTACCGAGCTTAAATACATAAGCCGTTATGGCAAATAACACGGCTGAGCTGACGTAAATGGCTGTACCGCCAATCATCCACATATAAAACCCGCTTAACAAAAGATAAGCCAGTAGCAAAACAAGTACGAGCTTAAAGCAAAATGATAAGAGGCGAGGTGATGAGTTTAAAGGCGTCATAGCGAATCTAAATATCTCAACTGAGGTCTTAAAAAACAAAAGGACGAATCGAAATTCATCCTTTTGATATTTTAGTTATACATCGTCAAACTTAGTTTGCTTTTGCAACTGGGGCAGCAGCAGTTTCATCGTTTGCAGCTTTGAACGGAGATGTATAGTTCAAGCCAAGTGTAGAACTTGTGTACTGACGAACTTTGTCGAGTAACACAGGATCTTTGCTTAAGTCTTGTTTATAAGACACTACAATTTCATGAAGCTTCTGGTTCCACTTACCTTCAGTTTGCTGAGGGAAAGCTTTTTCAAGCAAGTTAAGCATGATGTATGGAGAAGTCGAAGCACCCGGAGACGCACCTAACAATGCAGTTACAGCACCATCTTTAGACGCAAAGATTTCTGTACCGAATTGAAGTGTTGCAGGTTTGCCTGGTTCTTTTTTGATGATCTGAACACGTTGACCACCTTGGCTTAAACGCCAGTCTTCAGCTTTCGCATCTGGGTAGTATTTACGAAGTTCATTTAGACGGTCTTCATCTGACATCATGACTTGGCTGACCAAGTATTTAACAAGATCAAGGTTTTCCAAGCCAACAGTCGTCATTGGTAAAACGTTGTTTTTATTGGTAGATGCAAGTAAATCAAGCTGAGAACCATTTTTCAGGAACTTGTTTGAATAGGTTGCAAATGGGCCAAACAATACATATTTTTTACCGTCGATATAACGTGTATCAATATGTGGTACAGACATTGGAGGCGCACCAAGTTCAGCACGGCCATATACTTTCGCTGTATGTTGAGACGTAATTGCTGGGTTATCAGTAATTAAGAACTCACCACCAACAGGGAAGCCAGCATATTGTTTCGCTTCTGGTAAACCAGTAAGTTGCAATAATTTAACTGCTGCACCACCTGCACCGATAAATACAAAACGTGTTTTAACGTGATCTGTTTTACCAGTTTTCAAATTTTTGAAAGACACAGTCCAAGTTTTGTCATCATTTTGGCTGATGCCAGTCACTTCAGTTGATGTCTGTAATTTGAAATTCGGGTTTTGATTTAAATGACCCACTAATTGTTTAGTGATTGAACCATAGTTCACGTCAGAGCCAACATCCATACGGGTTGCTGCAACTTTTTGACTAGGGTCTCGGTCATTCATCACTAAAGGTGCCCATTGTTTAATCACAGCTGGGTCTTCAGTAAATTTCATACCTTTGAACAACGGGCTTTGGATCATGGCAGCATAACGTTTTTCTAAGAATTGAACGTTATCGCCCCAAACGAAAGCAATGTGCGGAACTGGATTAATGAATGATTTTGGTTCAGCTAAAACGCCTTGTTTTACCTGATATGACCAGAACTGTTTAGCAACTTCAAATTGAGAAGCAACTTTTTCAGCTTTGGCAATTTCCATCTTACCGTTTTTCTCTTCGGTATAGTTCATTTCCATAAAGCCAGAGTGGCCTGTTCCGGCATTGTTAAAGCCGTTTGAACTTTCTTGAGCAACTTGGTCAAGACGCTCAAACATACGAATTTGCCAGTTTGGTTCAAGCTCAGTGAAATAAGTACCGAGAGTGGCACTCATGATGCCGCCGCCAACAAGAACAGCATCAACAACTGGCTCATCTTTTGCAGTTTCAACTTGTTTTGACGTTGTTGGTCTAAACAAGAATGCAATACCTGCAATTAGAATAAGAATGATTAATACCAGAAGGTATTTCAAAAACTTTTTCATGTAAGGGGGACCTTAAAATAAGTTATTTGAGTCACTTAAGGTGTGAGGAAACCTAGACAGCGTATCCAGACAAAACGGATATAAATGCGAAAGTAAATTCTCAAAATTAGAGAACTTCGAAAAAAATAAAAATTACTTGGGATTATCGCAAACACTCTATATTTTAGACTAATTTTGCATTGACAAGACAATTTTTATAATAAATGGGGTTCATCAAAATCATAAATATGATTTATATTTAATCAAATTGAGCTTTAAAAAGATAATTTAAGCTAATTATTTTTATTTAAATATTTGAAATTAAATTAATAATTTTAATTTGATTAAAGTTAAATCATTTGAAGAATATTTGCCTATAAAAATCGATTAATTTTTATCTCGTACCCTATTTATGTAAATAAGCTCTTCGTAGACGCTTATTTTCTGTCATACATGGTTCTTATTAATATTGGTTCTATAAAGATTAAATTAAGGGCATATTTCTGCATAAGAAATATGCCCTTTCAGATTTTATGATGCTACATAGAACGGTGCAGTTGAACGTGGTAATGCTTCGCGTCCACGAATTTGGTCTGCAATTTTCTCGGCAATCATAATAGTAGTTGCGTTTAAGTTACCGGTAATAATGAGCGGCATGATAGAGGCATCGACAACACGTAAACCACGCATACCGTGTACACGACCTTGACCATCTACAACAGCCATTTCATCTTCACCCATCTTACAGCTACAAGACGGATGGTAAGCTGTTTCTGCATGGTTACGAACAAAGTCGTCAAGCTCTGCATCGGTTTGCAAATGTTTGCCCGGACTAATTTCTTCACCACGATATGGATCAAGTGCGGGTTGCTGCATGATTTCACGAGTGATTCGGATTGCATCACGGAACTCACGCCAGTCTTGTTCGGTCGACATGTAGTTAAACAAGATACTTGGATGCTCAAACGGATCTTTTGATTTAAGTTTGATTCGACCACGTGAAGGCGAACGCATTGAACCGACGTGAGCTTGGAAACCATGTTCTTTCACTGCATTACTACCGTTGTAGTTAATGGCAACCGGCAAGAAATGGTATTGGATGTTTGGCCACGTAAACTCATCCGAACTACGGATAAATCCGCCTGCTTCAAACTGGTTACTTGCACCAATGCCTGTACCGTTAAATAACCACTCGGCACCAATTGCAGGTTGGTTATACCATTTCAAGGCAGGGTATAAAGAAACAGGTTGCTTACATTTATATTGTAAGTACATTTCTAGATGGTCTTGCAGGTTTTCACCTACACCCGGCAAATCATGAACCACATCAATGTCCATTGATTTTAAGAAGGTACTTCGACCCACACCCGAGCGCTGTAAAATTTGTGGTGACGCAATTGCACCTGCGCAAAGTAATACTTCGCGTTTAACCAAGGCTCGTTGTAAGTTGTTTTGGTCAGCACCAATAATGTATTCAACACCAATCGCTTGCTTTTGATTAAACAAGATTTTATTGGTTGTAGCATGGGTCAAGATAGTGAGGTTTGGACGACCTTTTGCCATATCTAAATAACCGCGTGCAGTGCTTGAGCGACGACCTTTAGGGGTTACCGTACGGTCCATTGGACCAAAGCCTTCTTGTTGGTAACCGTTTAAGTCATCAGTACGCGGGTAACCTGCCTGTACACCTGCTTCAACCATGGCATGGAACAGTACATTGTTGCCATTTTTAGGTGTAGCAACGGATACTGGACCGCTATCACCATGATAGTCGTTGCCACCAATATCACGAGTTTCGGCTTTTTTATAGTAAGGTAAACAGTCAGCATAAGACCAGTTTTCAAGGCCTTTATGAGTTGACCATTGCTCTAAATCCATTGCGTTACCGCGGATATAGCACATGCCGTTAATTAAAGATGAACCACCTAAACCTTTACCACGACCACATTCCATACGACGGTTATTCATGTGTGGCTCAGGGTCGGTTAAGTAAGCCCAGTTATAGCGACGGCCTTGAAGAGGGTAGGCCAAAGCTGCCGGCATTTGTGTACGGAAATCCAAGCGATAATCTGGTCCACCCGCTTCTAAGAGTAAAACAGTGGTATCTTTGTCTTCAGTAAGACGCGCAGCGAGTACATTTCCGGCAGATCCTGCGCCAATAATAATGTAATCATATTCTTTAATATTCATAATTATCCTTTTTTTACTAACAGTTTGCCTGAGCAATCTATAAAGACTGCTCGGCATATGTGATTTAGGTTGAAGTGTTTAAAGCGATGGAGGCATTAAAAAATGCTTTGATAATCGCCAAGTTCAACTTGAATAGATTTGATACGAGTATAGTGCCCAAGCGTAGTTAAGCCATTTTCGCGGCCTACACCAGATTGTTTATAGCCACCGACTGGCATCTCGGCAGGCGATTCGCCCCAAGTGTTAATCCAGCAAATACCAGCTTCAATTTGGTGAATAATGCGATGAGCACGGCTGATGTCTTGAGTAACAACGCCAGCAGCTAAACCAAAGGTGGTGTCGTTAGCACGACGGATGACTTCTTCTTCGGTTTCATAGCTTAAAATGCTCATAACCGGTCCAAAAATTTCTTCTTGAACAATAGCCATCTGGTCAGTGCAGTCGCTAAATACTGTCGGTAGTACATAAGCGCCTTTGGCAAGTCCGCCTTCTGTTGCGCGGCCACCGCCAATTAACACTTTAGCGCCTTGTTGTTTGCCTGACTCAATGAAAGACAAAACTTTTTCCATGTGAGGGAAGCTAGTGAGTGGACCGAAGTTGGTGTCTTCAGCCATTGGGTCGCCAATGCGAATACGTTTTACACGCTCTACAACGGCTTTTTCAAAGTCGGCTAAAAGTGATTTTGGAACAAATACGCGTGTACCGTTGGTACATACCTGACCTGAGCTAAAGAAGTTCGCCATGACTGCAATATCTGCGGCACGATTAAGGTCGGCATCTTCACAAATAATGAGTGGAGATTTACCACCAAGTTCCATAGTCACTTCTTTTAGCGTAGAGCCAGCAGCGCTTGCCATAACTTTTTTGCCAGTTTCCACACCACCAGTAAATGAGATTTTTTCAATCACAGGATGTTCAGTGAGCCACTGACCGATTTCACGGCCAGCACCTTGCACCACGTTAAATACGCCGTCTGGAACGCCTGCTTCTGTATAGATTTCTGCAAGTTTAAATGCAGTGAGTGGAGTGGTTTCACTTGGTTTGAAAATCATGGCATTACCCGCAGCAAGGGCAGGGGCAGATTTCCATAAAGCAATTTGAATTGGATAGTTCCAAGCACCAATACCAGCAACTACACCTAACGGTTCACGGCGTGTATAAAAGAAACTTGATTCGCGAAGTGGAACTTGTTCGCCTTGAATAGCTGTTGCAAGTCCTGCGTAGTATTCGAGTACATCTGCGCCAGTCACAATATCGACTGTAGATGTTTCGCTAAAAGCTTTACCTGTGTCGAGTGTTTCAAGACGGGCAAGCTCATCATTACGTTCACGAAGAATGTCGACAGCACGACGTAAAATACGAGAACGCTCCATGGCAGTCATGGCAGCCCAGATTTTTTGTCCTTGTTGGGCACTTTGTACAGCAGCTTCAATATCTTGTTCAGAAGCTTGTTGAAGAGTCGCGATTGTCTCGCCGTTGGCAGGGTTAATACTATTAAATGTTTTTCCACTGGTTGCGTTAACGTAGCGTCCGTGGATATACAGTTGATGAACTTGTGCATCACTCATTTTGTCTCTCCTGCAAAGGCTTGTTCGCAAATTGCAATTGCGTTTGTACATAATCGTAAGCAATGGAACGAGCAAGGTTGCTGTCAAATTCGTTATGACGGCTTAAACTGCCTCGTAACCATAATCCATCAATCAATGCTGCCAAACCTCTAGCGGCAACACTGGCCTGTTGTTCATCCATTAACTTAAGAAAATAAAATTTCAAGTTGGAGTACAGGCGTTGATCATTAATCTTTTGTAAGCGGCTTAAGTCTGGTACATGCATACTTGCTGACCAAAAGTCCAACCAGACCCGCATTGCTTTTTCATTGACCTGACTAATGTCAAAGTTAGAGTCGATAATGGCCTTAATCTGGCTCTCTGGATGCGAATCTGCTTCTGCTCTGTACTGTTCGGTTTTACGACGCAGAACATTTAACATTTCTTGCATACAGGTATTTATCAACCCTTGTTTGTCGCCAAAATAATGGCTAACAATGCCGGTCGACAGCTCGGCTTTTTTTGCAATTTGTGCAATGGTGGTATTAGATAACCCCACTTCATAAATTACGTCGAGTGCAGCGTTCATGATTTCTTCACGTCGCACATGTTCTGGTTTTACTCTGCGTTTTGTCATGGTTGTCCACATCAGCACTTTTAGTGGTGCTTAAAATTCAACATGTTAACTTGCAGAGCATCATAGCACTTTTTTATCATACTTGTTATTGATTGAACGTTCAATCAATAACAAGTATGATATGTAAAAATCAATGAATTTTTGAACAAGCTTCTAAAAATAAAGAGGTGAAATCAAAGGTTCTTAAGGATAGGATGATGCGCATAAGTACATTACTTATCACGTTATTTTGAGAAAAATACACCGATTGCAAGGAGCAATAAGATGGTGTTGAAAAGTGATGGATATTCTTCAGACCATATTCGGTTAAATCGTTTCGTATTTTGGAGTTCAGCAATCAGTATCGGTATTTTTGGCCTACTTTTTGTGCTGTTTCCAGAAAAAAGTCAGTTTTGGCTGACCTATGTACAAGAGCAAGTAAATCACTTTTTTGGGTGGTATTACATGCTGGTTATTGTGCTGTGTCTGGGTTTTGTTGGTTGGCTCGCTTTTTCAAAAGTAGGGCAGATTCCTTTAGGAAAAGATGACGACAAACCAGAGTTTAGTTATTTAGCTTGGACTTCAATGCTGTTTTCGGCAGGGATTGGTATTGCGCTACTTTATTATGGTGTGGCCGAACCTGTTGACCATTTTTTAAGACCGCCAGAAGGTGAGGCAGGAACGATTCAGGCAGCCCGTAATGCGATGACTTATAGCTTTTTGCATTGGGGGATTCATGGCTGGGTGCTCTATGCATTGCTCGGAGTTACTTTAGGTTATTTTGCTTTCAGACAAAACTTGCCATTAGCACTGCGTTCAGCGCTTTACCCAATTTTTGGAGAGCGAGTGCTTGGCTTGGTGGGTGATTTTGTCGATGGCTTTGGAATTTTAGCGACAGTTATTTCCTTAGTCACCAACTTGGGAATTGGAGCATTAGTACTCGTATCGGGCATTTGTTATTTACTGCCGCAAATTCCAGATAACTCTGCGACCTTAATTACTGCCGTGCTCATCATGATGTTCGTTGCGACGATTACGACAGTGGTGGGTATTGAAAAAGGCTTGGCATGGTTGTCGCGTATTAATTTACGTCTGCTGTATGCCTTACTTTTATTTGTATTTTTAACAGGTCCGACCAACCATTTATTAAATGGTCTTGTGCAAAATACAGGCGATTACCTCAATAATTTTATTGGTAAAAGTTTTGATATGTATTTATACAATCAAAAAGCCAGTGGCTGGTTGGGTTCGTGGACTGTATTTTATTGGGCTTGGTGGATTGCTTGGGCGCCTTTTGTCGGTATGTTTATTGCCCGCATTTCAAAAGGACGTACCATTCGTGAAGTAGTATTAGGTGTATGCCTGATTCCACTCGGCTTTACACTGGCTTGGATTTCGGTTTTTGGAAACACTGCAATTTATTTAATCTTGCAGCAAAAACAGAAAGTATTAGGTGATATGGTCTTAACTGATCCAGCATTATCTTTATTTAAATTACTCGAATATCTGCCGTTTAATCCTTACGTTGCCGGTATTGTTGTTGTAATTTGTTTCGTTTTATTTTTGACACCAGTTGGCTCTGGTACACTAATGATCGCTAATTTGTCCTCAAAAGGGGGCACCAATGATAGTGATTCACCGATCTGGTTACGCGTCTTTTGGTCTGTGGTAATTACCATTGTAAGTATTGGCTTGCTTTTAGCCGGTAGTTTTAACTCCATGCAAAGTGCTGTGGTGTTATGTGGTTTACCATTTTCAGTCATTATTTTGCTCTATATGTTTGGTTTAGCCAAAGCGTTAAAGCAAGATGATTTTGACCCTCAATTAGTGAAAAAACAGTTAGCTGTTTCAAAAGACATTTCAGTCCCATCGAACTGTGGACAGAATAAAGTGACCGAGGTTTTATAACCTCAATCGATCACATCTATATATTATTTTTTGCGTTTAAAGTCGTCTTTTCATTGTTTTAAATAAGAGTGAAAAGACGAAATTAAATATTTTGTTTTTATTTTATTCCTTGAGGATTGTATGGCAACAGATAATCCAAGAGCAGTTGATGATTTAACATTATCTAAATCTAAAAAAGACCCGCTCAACCGTGTGGTTTTTTATTTTTCAGCTGTACTTATTTTAATTTTTTCTCTCGTCACGTTTTTGTTCAACGATTTTGCAAATCGAGTCATGAATGCCGTGCTTCAGTGGGTGACTTCAACCTTTGGTTGGTATTATCTGCTTGCCGCAACACTATATATGGCCTTTGTGATTTTTATTGCCTGCTCAAGATATGGCAGTATCAAATTAGGACCTAAGCATTCAAAGCCTGAGTTTAGTTTACTCAGTTGGTCTGCCATGCTGTTCTCGGCGGGTATTGGTATCGACCTCATGTTCTTCTCGGTCGCTGAACCACTATCTCATTACATGCAACCTCCGGTCGGAGCAGGGCAAACCTATGAAGCAGCACGCCAAAGTATGGTTTGGACATTGTTTCACTATGGTTTAACTGGCTGGTGTATGTATGCCTTGATTGGTATGTCATTGGGATATTTTAGCTATCGTTATAATTTGCCGCTTACCATTCGTTCTGCACTTTATCCAATCTTTGGACAAAGAATTAATGGGGCAATTGGGCATAGTGTTGATACAGCTGCCGTGATCGGGACAATTTTTGGTATTGCGACGACCTGCGGGATTGGAGTAGTACAGCTAAATTATGGCTTACATGTGTTATTGGGGTTACCAGAAAATATCTGGATGCAATTTATCCTGATTGCTGTTGCAGTGGGTATTAGTATTATTTCAGTGACATCCGGGGTCAATAAAGGCCTGCGGATTTTATCTGAAATCAATATTTATGTTTCGGTCGGGTTATTGCTGTTTATTTTATTCTTGGGAAATACCGAGTTTTTACTCAATGCCCTTGTCCAAAATATTGGTGACTATTTAACTCGTTTCCCTGCTTTAGCATTACAAAGTTTTGCTTTTGAACAGCCTAAAGAATGGATGAGTAGTTGGACTTTCTTCTTCTGGGCGTGGTGGATTGCTTGGTCTCCATTTGTAGGACTCTTTCTGGCACGTATCTCAAGAGGGCGTACCATTCGTGAGTTTGTATGCGGTACCTTAATTATTCCACTTCTATTTACACTCACGTGGTTATCTATTTTTGGTAATAGCGCACTGCACAGTGTTATTTTTGAAGGCAACCAAACCTTAGCAGCAACGGTATTAGCAAATCCGGCTCATGGTTTTTATGACCTGTTAGCGCAATATCCGGGCTTTACCTTTATCGCTTCAATTGCCACCGTAACAGGGCTTTTGTTCTACGTGACTTCTGCCGATTCGGGAGCTCTGGTTTTAGGTAACTTCACGACTAAACTTACTAATATCGATAATGATGCTCCACGTTGGTTAAGCGTGTTTTGGGCAGTGGCGATTGGTTTACTCACGCTCGCCATGCTCATGACCAACGGCATTACTGCCTTGCAAAACGCAACTATTATTATGGGTTTGCCGTTTAGTTTTGTGATGTTTCTTGTGATGGCTGGGCTTTATAAGTCCCTCAGACTTGAAGATTACAGGCATGCTAGTCTCAGTATGAATGCAGCGCCAGTGGTAGGGAACGTTGATATTCTGAACTGGAAACAGCGTTTAACTCGAGTCATGCATCATCCGGGAACTACTGAAACACAGCGCATGCTAGATACGGTGTGTTTGCCAGCTGTTCAGGCTGTTGCTGATGAGTTGATTAAGCAGGGTATGAATGTGGACGTGCAGCAAACCCCGCTTGAAGATGAAGATACGCTTTACCATCTAGATCTCACTATCCATTTGGAAGAAGAGCAAAACTTTGTTTATCAGATCTGGCCTGTACGCTATAGCGCGCCGAACTTTAGCCAGCGTGTAAAACGAGGCAAACAGTTCTATTTCCGACTTGAAACCTATCTTTATGATGGCTCTCAAGATAACGATCTGGTCGGTTACAGTAAAGAACAGGTCATTAACGATATTTTAGATAAATATGAAAGACATATGACGTTCTTACATATTAATCGTATTAGTCCCGGGAATCGTCCATTGTTCCCAGATCCACAAGCTTAAGAGGAAAATGCATGGCTTCTCCTTATCTACATTCTTTTGCTTTATTTTTCTCTTTGCTCAATCCATTTCTAATGAGCATCTACATGATTGGCCTGATCCGCCATTCAGAAGCTAAGGTGTTTAATAAAGCACTGATTCAGGGAAGTTTGATTGCTTTTGTCGTGTTCATGCTATTTGCATGGGGCGGCGAAACAATTTTTAGTAAATATCTGAATGTACGTTTTGAAGCCTTTCAGATTTTTGGAGGCCTAATCTTTTTGGTGATTGGCTACCGCTATGTGTTTCAAGGTGCCGACACCATTGGAGAAATGCGTGGTGCTCCAGAACATCTGGCTGGCACCATTGCCATGCCGTTTATGATCGGCCCAGGGACTATTAGCGCTGCGGTAGTCACAGGGATTGAAATGTCAATTGGTGAGGCTGCGCTAGTAATTGCCTTCACCTTGTTTTTAACTTGCAGTATTTTGATTTTGATGAAATTTTCACATGATCATTTACGCTATAAACATGCCAAACATATTGACCGTTATTTTGATATTGTCGGGCGTTTATCCGCTTTATTAATTGGTACGATCGCCATTGATATGATTATTAATGGTGTAACAGGCGTCATTAATAAAGTTTAACAAGTCACTCATAAGAACCTGCTATGCCATTGAACATGGAATAAAATGGCATAGCATCTTCTAAAAAATTCTAAGATAAATAGAACAGTTTTAAAAAATAACTTTAAAAATAGTGCCTTAAAAAATTAAATTTTTAAAAACAATCAAAGATATTAAAAAATACGATGCTATGTTGTGGATTTAAGCATGTTTTTTTTGTGAATTATCAACCATAATGTTGACTGAGCTTGTTTTAAGACAGAGTTGAGCTATGCCTACATTAGATGAAATGACCACAGCAACTGATGATCAGTCTGAATTGACGATGTCAGTTTTGATGACGCCTGATATGGCAAATTTTTCAGGTAATGTTCATGGTGGTACGATTCTAAAACTACTAGACCAAGTCGCTTATGCTTGCGCAAGTCGTTATTCGGGTGGCTACGTGGTGACTTTATCTGTAGATAAAGTAAATTTTAAAGAACCTATTTATGTAGGTGAGTTGGTAACCTTCTTGGCAAGTGTGAACCATGTAGGTCGTACTTCAATGGAAGTCGGTATCCGTGTTGAAGCGCAAAATATCCAGAAGCGGACAGTGCGCCATACCAATAGCTGTTATTTCACGATGGTTGCTGTTGATGAACAGGGCAAGCCATGTGAAGTACCTCAATTAAATCTAAATACAGAATGGAAGCGTTGCCGCTTTGAAGCTGCTGAGCATCGTAAGGTTTTACGTCTTCAAGAAAATCACAACCCATCTTGTAGCATGTATAAGAAAACTTCTTAAAAAGATTGAATTAAAAAAGGATCGAACCGCAGCATGGTTCGATCCTTTTTCTTCTTTACCAAAATTCCGCGTCCATTTTTCATTTCAGTAAAATTATCTCTGAGCTTGGAGGAGAATGCTGAGAGAATTAACGAGTTGCAGGAGCAGCTTCAGAAGCAGAACCTACAGCATCAGATGCAGCATTTGCAGTGTTTGCTTGTTCTTGAGTTGAAACAACAACTTTTTCTTCACCAGCAGTGTTATGTGCTTGGTCGTGCTTAGAAGCAGCAAAAGTTGAAGCAGCAGTTAAAGCAAGTGTTGTAGCGAGTAAAGTTTTAGCTAATTTCATTTTATGGCATCCTTAAATTTCATTTAAAAATAAATTAAACCTAATCGTTCATACATACCTGAAACCTGTATGGCTGAATGACTAAGCTAGGACACATGCTAAGCCGAGGTTTGGATTACATCAATTAACTTAACAATCTATTACGGCTATCTTAACAATATGAAATATACGGACCATTTATGTGAGCAATCTGTAAAATAAAGGGGCTTAAATACACCTTAAAATGTGAAAAAATATTTCTTTTTGAGTGAAAAAAAACCAAATTGGTTACGTAAACCTAACACTTTGGCATGAATTATGAATATGCTTGAATAGGATATTTCGTTTGAATTGTAGATGTTAAAAGTTAATTTAGATAATTAATGGGATGCCTGTCACAAATTGAGAGCTTTAGCCTGATAATTGAAAAGTATATCTTCAAAGTGAAAAATCATTTTCATGGGATTTAAACAGTGATATACCTTTCTTAGTTTTTTATACCTTGTTGATTTGAGCCGCTTGTGAAACTGATAGCCCCAAAAACTGTTCCCACCCATATTATTTCCGGTTTTTTAGGGGCAGGAAAAACCACGTTGTTACAGCATTTATTAAGCCAAAAGCCTAAAGATGAGGTTTGGGCTGTATTAATGAATGAATTTGGGCAAATTGGAGTAGACCAACAACTCTTACCTCAAGATGAAGGATATGCAGTCAAAGAGCTATTAGGTGGTTGTTTATGTTGTAGCAGTCAATTGCCGATGCATATTGCTTTAGCCCGTCTATTGAGTGAACAAAAGCCAGATCGACTCTTTATTGAGCCGACTGGACTTGGACATCCTTCTCAGTTATTTGACCAACTGACTGAACCTCATTGGCAAAGTAGTTTAGCTATGCGAGCACTGATTACTGTGGTAGATGGCAGTCGTTTGCACGATACCAATTGGGTTAAACAAAACCTTTATGAAGATCAGTTAAAAGCTGCCCAAATTGTGGTGGTATCACATACAGATGTGATGACTTTTGAAGATGATCAGGCGCTTGAGCTATTAAAAGATGAATACCAACCTTATCACCAAGAGTGGATTAAAATTGAACATGGTCAGTTAGCTTTAAATAAAATTGATAGAGCTGCTCGTTTAACCGAGCGATCTATACAACCTTTACTTAAACTTCAAAAGCAAATGACTGAAACCGAAGTTGCAAAGGAAATTAATCAATTACCTTATCATTATGTCGAGTCGGCACAAGGTTATATTGTGGCAGGTTGGAAGTTGCCTAAACGCTGGAAATTCGAATTTTATACTTTGCTAGATTTATTATGTGCGCAGCAAGACTGGCTTCGAATTAAGGGAATTTTTAATACAGATCAAGGATGGAAGGTTTTTAACTTTAATCCTGATCAGTTTAATTATAAGTCAGGTGAAGAGGGCATTGATAATCGTATTGAAATCATTAGCGAACATCACCATGATTGGTTGGCTTTTGAAACAGCATTACTTGCCTGTCAGCTTGAAGAATAGAGAACATTAAACCAAAAGTAATTCAATGTTCTCTGAAGAGTGGGATTAAGGTTTGCTATCTAACACAGCTTTAGCTTGCGCATGGTCAATATCTTTTTCCCAATGAGCAATCACTACGGTCGCGACACAGTTACCAATTAAGTTGGTACAGGCACGAATAATTCCAATAAACCAGTCCACTGAAAGTAGAAGCACTAAGCCAATTGCAGGGAGACTTGGTATCACTGAAAGCGTGGCTGCAAGAATAACTAAAGCCGAGCCGGGAATACCGTGTGCACCTTTAGATGTAATGAGCGAAACCAGCAAAATAGCCAGTAAGTCATGCATAGATAAATCAATATTGCAGGCCTGTGCAATAAAGATCACGCCTAAAGTTAAGTAAATTGAAAAGCCATCTAAATTAAATGAATAACCAGTTGGAATAACCAAACCGACAGTTGAATCCTTAATTCCCAAATTTTTGAGTTTTTTCATAATTTGAGGAAGAACAGAGTCAGAAGAAGCGGTACCTAAAACAATAGCGAGTTCATCTTTAAAATAGCCCACAAATTTGAAAATGTTGAGACCGGCAAGTTTTAAAATCGAACCTAAAACAATAACGACAAATAAAATGCAGGTTGCATAAAACAGTAAAACCAAATAACCCAATTGTAAGAGTGAATCTAAACCAAATTTAGCAGTGGTATAGGCCACTGAACCGAATACACCAATTGGAGCTAAACGAATAATAAGTCCCATAATTTTAAAGAAGACTTCTGAAAAAGCTTCAAGTGCTTGACGTACTAACTCTGCTAAATGTTTAGGAATTAAAAGTAGGGAAACACCAAATAAAATAGCGATCAATAAAACCTGTAAAATATCGCCGTTTGCAAAAGCTGCAGTGAAGGTTTTCGGAATAATATTGAGTAGAAATTCCGAACCTGTATGCATCTCGTGGGCACGTTCGGTATAGGTACTTAAATCTTTTGCATCTAAATGGCTAATATCGATATTCATACCGACGCCCGGTTTAAATACATAGGCCACAATAATGCCTAAAATTAAGGCAATACTGGTGACCACTTCAAAATAGAGAATAGTTTTTGCACCGACTTTGCCCATTTTTTTAATGTCGTTTGCACCATAGATTCCCAGTACAACCACACAAAACACAATTGGTGCGATAAGCATCTTAATTAAAGAAATAAAACCATCACCTAATGGCTTTAAAGATAGGGAGAAATCATGAAAGCCGATTCCAACTGCAACCCCAAGAAACAGAGCACAAAGAACCTGTAAAAATAAACTACGCTTGAGCTTTAGCCACATAAGTCATCAATTTTAGCAAGAGGAGAATATTTCTCTTTCAAGCAAAAAGTCGGCCAACTATAAAATAAGCTGAGCGTTTTGGAAGAATATGCAAATTTCACGTGACTATGCCTTGCATTGTTCAGTTTTTTTATAATTTTTTACCCAAAATCGAGTATCCTTAGCGCCAAATTTTTGGACATATTAATCATGGCGCTTAAAGCAACAATTTATAAGGCAGACTTGAATATTGCCAATATGGATGACCATATTTATGGTGATTATCAACTGACGCTTGCCTTGCATCCTTCGGAAACTTTAGAACGCTTAATGGTTCGTTTGATGGCTTTTGCCCGTTTCGCAAGTGATGAGCTTGAGTTTACTAAAGACCTTTTTGAAACTGATGAGCCAGCATTATGGCAAAAAGATTTAACGGGTCAGTTAGAAACATGGATTGAAGTTGGCTTACCGTCTGAAGATAAAGTCAAAAAAGCCAGTGCGCGCTGTAAAACAGTTGCACTTGTTGTGTATGGCACACAAGTCGAAGAATGGTGGAAACGAAACAGTAAAATTAAAACGTTAAGTAACGTTCAGGTGTGGCAAATTGCCCCTCAAAGTACAGCAGAGCTTGAACAACTTTGTGAACGTACGATGCAGCTTCAATTAAATGTCATGGACAACGAGTGGACGCTTTTAGGTGAAAAGGGTCAGGCAAGTGTTGTGTGGACACAGTTACAGTAACATAGAAAAGCGCAACAAATTCTACAGATTCAGTTGGTACACTAAGTACCAATTGCGATTTTAAAGATTCAGATTAAGGGGTAAACCATGTCAAATGAATTAGAAATTATCGATTTAAAAGTAGGCGAAGGCAAAGAAGCGGTTAAAGGTGCTTTGATTACAACTCACTACACAGGTTGGTTAGAAGACGGCACAAAATTTGATTCTTCAATTGACCGCGGTAATTATTTTGAATGCGTAATTGGCACAGGCCGTGTAATTAAAGGCTGGGACCAAGGCATTATGGGAATGAAAGTTGGCGGCAAGCGTAAACTCATCGTGCCTGCTCATTTAGCTTATGGTGAGCGTAAAATGGGTAAGATTATTCCTGCTAATTCTAATTTAATTTTTGAAATTGAATTATTTGATGTCAAAACTCGTGACTAGTGAAAATTTAAAGCCCTTTAGGGGGCTTTCTTGTTTATATGAGCTTTAAATATAAATACATTATTAATTTATATTTTAGCTTTTTGAATATTTAAGATTATTTTCAGATTATTTGATTATAAATGCTGACTGAAAAACTGTTCATTTATAGGCAGTGTGATATTAAGACCAAATTTCAAAAAGTTTGTGGCTTAACATCAAATTTCACATAAATAATCTATATTGATATTGAGACGCTATTTCATGACTATCCGCTTTGCATCTCCTTTGTTGAACATATCACTTGGCTTAGCCTTGGCAGGTTTGTCAGGCATGGCATTAGCTAAACCACCTAAACTGGACGCTTCAACACTTACGGTGATTGGTTATCATGAAATTACCGATACTAAAAATGCCTTAATTCCTCAATATGCAGTAACCACTCAACAATTTACACAGCACGTTGAATGGCTACAAAAAAACGGATTCCATTTTATTACGGTTGATCAGTTGATCCGTGCTCATCAGGGTAAGGGTCAACTGCCTACAAAACCAGTTTTATTAACTGTAGATGATGGTTATCAATCTTTCTATCAAAATGCTTATCCAGTCATTAAAGCTAAAAAAATTCCGGTTGTTCTAGCTGTCGTAGGTTCATGGTTAGAACCAAAAGCAGGGCAGAAAGTTGATTTTTCAGGGGAAGAAATCCCACGTGATAAAATCTTAAGCTGGGGTGAGCTGAAAGAGATGCAGGATAGTGGTTTTGTAGAAATTGCAAGCCATAGCTATCATTTACACCGCGGTATTACAGGCAACCCGCAAGGTAACTCTGAACCTGCTGCAACAACTCGTTTTTATGATGTTAAAACTCAAACCTACGAGAACGATGAACAATATCAATCACGTATCTATAACGACTTAAAGAAAAATAACGAGCTACTCAAAGCGCATGGCTTACGTTCACCACGTATTATGGTGTGGCCATATGGTCGCTATAATATGCAAACTGTCCAAATTGCGAAAAAATTGGGTATGCCAGTGACTATTACACTGGATGATGGGGCTGATCACGCGAAACAATCTCTACAAAATATGAGCCGTATTTTGGTAGAAGGCGATATGACGACTGATGATTTGGCTCAAGAAATTAAAAATCGTGAATTGAATTTAACGGATAACAACCGTCCGCAAAAAATTATGCATATCGATCTGGACTATATTTATGATCCAGACCCGAAACAGCAAGAACGTAATTTAGGTCATTTGTTAGACCGAATTAATGCGATGGGTGTAAATACTGTCTATTTACAAGCATTTTCAGATCCAGATGCGAATGGCTCTGCTGATATGGTGTATTTCCCAAACCGTCATATTCCAATGCGTGCCGACTTGTTTAACCGTGTAGCATGGCAAATTCAAACGCGTACGCCTGTCAGTCGTATTTATGCATGGATGCCTTTATTGGCATGGGAACTACCAAAAACTGATCCTGTTTCTAAGGATTTGGTGGTGACAGAGCAGGCAAAAGCTGGTGAACACCTCAACATGGGTTATATCCGTTTAAGTCCGTTCTCAGCAGACGCACGCCAAACTATTCGTGAGATTTATCAAGATTTGGCTAAGTCATCTTCATTTAACGGAATTTTATTCCATGACGACGTCACCTTATCTGACTATGAAGATGCAAGCCCAGATGCCTTAAAAGCTTATGCGAAACAAGGTTTGCCAACAGATTTGGCAAAAATTCGCGATAACGATCAAGATTTGCAAAAATGGACGGCATATAAGACAAAATATCTAGATGATTTTGCAATGCAACTTGTTGATGACGTGCGACAATATGAACCATTCTTGATGACTGCACGTAACTTATATGCGCAAGTTGCTTTAAAACCATATGCTGAAAACTGGTATTCACAATCGCTTGAAGAGTCGTTAAAACGCTATGACTTTACGGCTATTATGGCAATGCCTTATATGGAACAGGTCGATAATGCTGATCAGTTCTATAAAGATATGGTTGATCGCGTGAAACAATATCCAAATGGCATTAAGAAAACCGTTTTTGAATTACAGGCAACCGACTGGCGTAAAAACGAAAAGGTACCTTCAACTGAAATGGCCGCAACAATTCATTCTCTGTATCAGCAAGGTGTCATGCATGTCGGATATTACCCAGATGACCCAATTAAAGATCATCCGGATGTGGAAACTATGCATAAAGCATTTGCTGAAAAATCATCTCGTCTTGTGCCGTAGTTGAGGCTAAAACATGACAATCTTTGCTGCAATATGGTCGCATGCCTTAAAATTCGTTTTCTATTATCCATTATTTATGTCGTATTTATGGATGATTGGCGCGATCATTTTCTATTGGAAAGAACGTCAGGCTCCGCCTTACGATCAACCAGCTCCATTAGAGAGTTATCCAAAAGTCGCTGTGTTAATTCCTTGTTTTAATGAAGGGGATAATGCAGAAGAAACCATTAGCCATGCATTAAAACTGGACTATCCTCATTTTGAAGTGATTGCGATTAATGATGGTAGCTCGGACAATACAGGTGAGGTACTCGACCGTTTAGCAGCACAACATGAAAAACTACGTGTTGTTCATTTGGCTCAAAACCAAGGTAAAGCCATGGGGTTGCAAGCCGGAAGCTTAATGACCGATGCCGAGTTTTTAATTGGTATTGATGGGGATGCTTTACTCGATCCTCATGCAGCAAAGTGGATGATTCGTCATTTTCAGGAAAATCCAACAGTTGCAGCTGTGACGGGTAACCCGCGTATCCGTACTCGCTCAACTTTACTAGGGCGTATTCAGGTCGGTGAGTTTTCTTCGATTGTTGGCATGATTAAACGTGCACAACGTACCTTTGGACGCTTATTTACCGTATCGGGTGTAATTACCGCTTTTCGTAAGAGCGCTGTTCACCAAGTCGATTATTGGTCGCCAAATATGTTGACTGAAGATATCGATATTACTTGGAAATTGCAGCGCGCAGGTTGGGACATTCGTTTTGAACCGAATGCCTTGGTCTGGATTTTAATGCCTGAAACTCTAAACGGTTTGTGGAAACAGCGTTTACGTTGGGCTATGGGTGGGGCACAGGTATTAATTAAAAATATTGATGTGTTCACCAAGCCGAAATTAAATTTTTTATGGCCTTTAATGTTTGAGCTTTGCTTAACTTTAGTCTGGTCATATTTAATGCTCGCGATGGCTTTATTATGGTTGGTACATTTTATTTTACCAGTCCCTGCTTTAGCCGTTGTGAGCTCTCCATTTTTACCGTATGGTAGCGGTATTTTATTGGGGGCAACCTGTCTCATTCAGTTTGCTTTAAGCAAATGGATGGATAGTCGTTATGAACCACATCTGGGAAAAAACTATTTCTGGATGATCTGGTATCCATTGGTCTTTTGGCTAATCACCATCTCGGCAACTATTGTGGCATTTCCAAAAGTTTTAAAACGTGGAGATGAGAAACGTGCGCGTTGGGTGAGCCCGGATCGGGGCATTCGTGGATGAAATGCAAGAGTCATGAGATTTTAAAGATCGTGCTGTATTGATGTCTGGGGAAAACCACAGCACTTCGTTAGGTAAAGAGAGAAATGAAGACAAATTCGTTGATTATTGATTTACGCCGTCAATTACCATGGCATAAACGCTATGCTTCTACAACAAGCACAGCCATGATGTGGGCGGTTTGGTTGTTGCTGTGGCGTCCATTTGTACTAATCTGGGTTTTGGCTGAGCTCCAAAAAACACATTTGGTTCACCGTTTGTTTAGTGCCTTTGGTTTAGGTATTGAACATGGCATTACTGCGTTAATTGCCTGTGCAATTTGCTTATTGTTGTGGAGTCATGTGCTGCCTGAGCATCGTGTTGGTGGTAATGCGCTTAAAACAAAACAGACAGATGATTATGCGCGGTATTTTGATTTACCTGAACATGAAATTGAGCAGGGACGTAGTCAGAAAATTACAGTCGTTCATCATGATGAACTAGGTAAAATCGTTAGAGTTGAATAAAGAAGATTAATGAAAAAAAGCCCGCATCATGTGGGCTTTTTTTTACGCTAATTTCAGTATATCCATAAGTTTTAAACTGTAGAGCGCAGTGTTTGAGTAGGTATTATTTACCTTTGAAAACAGGAGGCCTTTTTTGCAACATGGCAAAAACACCTTCTTGAACATCTTCTGTTGTGAGCAAAGGTTGAAGATGGCTTTGCAGGTGATTAAAGGCAACCTCATAACCTTCGTTAATAGCTTCGCGAGCAGAGACGAGGGTCGCTTTTACCGCAAGAGGAGCAGCTTGCGCAACATGTTCAGCAAGTTCTATTGCACGGTTGAGCTGAGAGTCTTCTGGGCATATTTCGGTAATCAGGTTCATATCAAAAGCGGCTTTTGCATCGAAAGAGTCACCGGTGAGTAAATAGCGCATGGCTTTGGCCCAACCCGCGGCTTGAGCAAAGCGTGCAGTTGCCCCACCAAAAGGTAAGATGCCACGCTGGACTTCCATCTGAGCAAATTGTGTATTTTCACTCGCAATCGTAATATCTGCGTTAAGAAATAGTTCTATACCAGCGGTGTAACAATAACCTTGTACCGCTACTATCAAAGGTTTACTGAGCTTTTGGCCGATTGTGCCCCAAGGGTTAATTTCATTTTCACTAAAATCAAAAACACCTGTAGCGAGTTTAGGTTGTAACTCAACTAGATCTAAACCAGCTGTAAAATGATCGCCATGAGCAAAAATAATTGCGCAGCGCAGGGCATCATTATTTTCATATTCAGTGAGTGCTAGTGATAAGTCTTTGATCATGTGACTATCAAAAGCATTACGTTTTGCTGCCCGATCTAGACCAATTAAAAAAATATGTCCACGAGTTTCACGGCTGACTTTTCCTGCTTGATTTGACATATTGTCACGCTCTTTATTTGTCTTTTATCATGTTTTAAACAATCGTTTAAAAACTAGCAAATATAATTTGTTCGCGACTCGATCGGTATTTCTTTTGTCTGTGCATTGAAATAAATCGATGACATTAGAAAAGAATAAAACCTCAGACAATGCCAATTTGCATCATTTATTTAAATTAGCAGTTTGCTTCGCTTTATATTTTTCTCATAATACTTCGTCAAATTGATCTCAATAAGCAGCTGTTTTTATGTCACCTCTAGAAATCTTTGCAGTCTTGATTAGCCTGATTGGAGTCGGATTAACGGTAATCCGTAATATGTGGTGTTGGCTGTTTAATTTCTTTGCCTTTGTTTTATATGCCTATTTGTTTTACGAATTTAAGCTATATGGCGAAACGATTTTGCAGTTCTTTTTTATGGTCGTAAATTTTTATGGCTTTTACTACTGGCTCAAAGGAAAGCAGCAAGATCATGACATTCGTATAGAGCCAATAGCTCCTAAAGTTGCAATTTTTCAAATGATCATTGCCGCGGTAGGTGGTTTACTTTTTGGCTTAATTCTTAAAAACTTTACCGATGCAGCAGTGCCTATGCTCGATTCCCAACTTGCAGCATTTAGTTTGCTCGCAACTTACTGGACGAGTCGAAAGCATATTGCGACCTGGATACTTTGGGTATTTGTCGATATTATTTATGTCGGGATGTTCATCTATAAAGATTTATTTTTAACAGCCGCTTTGTATGCAGCATTTGTTTTGATGGCAGCTTATGGTTGGTATCAATGGGAAAAGGTTAAAAAGAAACAGCTTTTAGCCTCAAACCAGCTTTAATTTGGAGAGCGATCATGTTGTTGAGCTTAGAGGTTTATAAACAGCAACAGTTTGATCAAATTGCTGCAAAAATAATGGCCAAGCCAAAAGAATATTGTGAATTTAATTCGGTGTCTGATTTTTATAACGCCGAATGGCTCAACGGTTTTCCACATGGTAGCCAGATTTCTGCTACGGGTTTAGATGATGGAGCTGAAGAGTTTTATGCAATTATTCAGTTTAAAGGGCAGTATTTAAAATTTGATATTAAAGAAAATAATTCGACAATTATCTTTAAAGATATGAATAAGAACGTTTTAAAAAGTAATTTTTAATTTATGAAATAAAATCTAAAAAAAAAGCGACTTAACGTCGCTTTTTTTAATAAATAAATTTGGAAATTTTGTTTGCTGTTTCAACGACTAGGCTTGCGATATCTTCTTTAAATGTTCTTTCATCGTAAGTTGTAATTGGACAACTTACAGAGATAACAGCCACCATTTTACCATTTGACTGTTTAAAAATAGGCGCAGCACAGGCTGCCATATCATGATTGTAATGACCCCAGCTCACCATGGTTTTTTGAGTTTTTACGTAAGAGAGTCTTTGCAATAAAGCTTTTAAATTGGTTGGAGTCAGTTCAGAGAAACTGTCCCAATCGCTAAAATTGCGGTAACGCTGACGTACTTCTGTTTCAGGTAAATCTGATAAAAGCATTTGACCAATGACGGTTGCATGGGCAGGCCAGCGAGTTCCTAGACTAATGTTGCTGGTGAAGGTTCCCATCGACTGGATATTATTTACAAAGACGATATGAGTACCTTCTAAAATAGAAAGATGTACCGCGAGTTTGGTCTGGTCACGTAGTTCTTTCATTAAAGGTGTCGATAAATCGAGTAATGAAAGTTTAGATAAACTGTTAAAACCAAGCTCCATCACTTTGGAATCGAGGGCATAAGTTTTTTGAGATGCTTTTCTTAAATAGCCACAAGATTCGAGTGTATAGATCAGACGAAATGCACTAGAACGGTTCACTTCTAAAATTTCAGCAATTTCTGTAATGGTCATTTCTTGCGCTTGTTGGTTAAATGCTTGCAAGATAGCTAAACCCCGTACAAGTCCGGGAACTAAATATCGATCATCATTTTTTGTTGTTTCCGATTCTTGCGAATCTTCATCAATTGCTATGCTCATTCGTGTCATTTTCCTATAAATAAAACATGATTCAATTTGGGGCATGCTGCTTTATTTTATAACTATTGTAATTGTTAAAAATGCATAAAACAATTTTTATATTTAAAACTTTGTTTCCTTCTTGAAACGTAACAAAATATTTATAAATTAATAAACAAATGAATTTTATACTTATTTTTACTTTGACAAAAAATGATCAAGGGGATTATGCTTAGCTTGTGTTTTGAAAATCAAATTATGTTTTGTATATAAAACAAAATGAGGACGCAAGGTATGAGTTGGATCTCAGTTTGCCAGCAGGGTGACGTTAGCGAAGATGAGCCGAAAGCCATCGAAATTGAAGGGAAAAAAATAGGCGTATTTTTCGTCGATGAAAATTACTTTGCTATCGAAAATGTTTGCCCTCATGCGTATGCCTTATTAACCGAAGGATTTATCGAAGATCAGACTGTTGAATGTCCATTGCACGAAGCAATTTTTGACATTCAGACAGGTGAGCTAAAAAGTGGGCCAGGGTGTAGAAACCTATGTACGTACCCAGTTCGTGTTGAAGGACAGGATATTCAAATTCAACTCTAGTCCTCACATGTACAAGGAAGCAGAACAATGAAGACATTTAATGAAAAGTTGGCAAGCTGGATTCATGCAACGCCAGCAACCGAAGCAGGTATCAACAATATTCAAATTCCAGGTCAATCTGAATTGTTGGTTTGGCAGACACGTTATAAAGAACCAACGCTCTATGAACAGGATTTTGTAAAAAACTTGATTCAGGCATTTTCTGCGGGCGCAACAGAGTTAGATGACGTTGTTTCTGCACTTAATCAACAGGGTTTCCGCTGTGAATCTGGTGATGAATGGACTTCTGCAAGCTTTACAGAAGAAATGCAACGTTTAGGTTATTGATTCAGGGAAGAATAAAATGAACGCAATCGTATCAACTTCACAAAGCGCTGAAGAATATTTAGAACTTGGTTTACGTGACCAATGGCATCCGGTTTTGGCAAGTTGGGAAGTCGCTGCTAATCCAGTCGGAATTACCCGTTTAGGCGAAAATATTGTGGTTTGGCGTGATGCCGAAGGTCAGGTTCATGCACTTGAAGATCGCTGTCCACACCGCGGTGCTCGTCTTTCCCTTGGTTGGAACTTAGGTGACCGAGTTGCTTGCTGGTATCACGGTGTTGAAGTTCGTGCTGATGGTGTTGTTGCCGATGTGCCAGCAGTTCATGAATGTCCAATGACCGGAACTAAATGTTTAAAGAACTATCCTGTAATTGAGCAACATGGTGCAATCTTCATCTGGTTTGGTATTGATGCAAATGAACAACCAGCGCCGCTTGAGTTCCCAGAGCAACTTGCAAGTGAAGAATGGAGTGCGTTCCTTTGCCAAGCAGACTGGAAAGTAAACCATCAATATGCGATTGATAATGTGATGGACCCAATGCATGGGACCTATTTACATGCGACATCACACTCAATGGCAGATGGTGAACGTACTGCAGAGATGAAGCACCGCACGACTGATAATGGCTTTGTTTTTGAAAAAGAAGGTCAAACAGGCGTGAACTTTGACTGGGTTGAATACGGTTCAACAGGTGCGAGCTGGTTACGTCTTTCAATTCCATACCGCAAACAATTTGGCCCAGGTGGCGAATTCTGGATTGTAGGTTATGCAACGCCAATTGATGCCAACAATACTCGCGTATTTTTCTGGCGCTGCCGTAAGGTAAGTGGTTGGCAACGTAATGTATGGCGCTTCTTATATCGCAATCATTTAGAACAGTTGCATTGGGATGTATTGGAACAAGACCGAATTATTTTAGAAAACCTTGCGCCAAATGCGCGTGCACGAGAATTCTTATATCAACACGATGTAGGGCTTGCACGTTTACGCCGTTTAATGAAGAAAGAAGCTGAAAAGCAATTAAAGAAAATTGCTGCGCTAAATGCATCAAACCGTATCGAGATGCAGGAAGAAGCTCATGGCTAATGTAGCGTTGCTGCAAGGCAAAAAAGTTTTAGTGACTGGTGCTGCGCGTGGTTTAGGCCGAGATTTCGCTCAAGCCATTGCCGAGGCTGGTGCTGAAGTTGTGATGGCAGATATTTTGTCTGACTTGGTGCAACAAGAAGCGCAAGCGTTACAGCAACAAGGGCTAAACGTTCATGCAGTAACAGTTGACCTTGCCAATGCAGACTCTATTGAAAATGCGGTTGCAAAAAGTGTTGAAGTATTACAGGGGCTAGATGGCCTTGTGAATTGCGCGGCACTGGCGACCAATGTCGGTGGAAAAAATATGATTGATTATGATCCTGAACTTTGGGATCGAGTCATGAATATTAATGTGAAAGGCACATGGCTCATCAGTAAGGCATGCGTTCCCCATTTAAAGCAATCGGCTGCAGGCAAGATCATTAATATTGCTTCCGATACAGCACTTTGGGGCGCACCCAACCTGATGGCTTATGTTGCAAGTAAAGGTGCAATTGTTGCCATGACGCGTTCAATGGCAAGAGAGTTGGGACAATCTAATATCTGTGTCAACACATTGTCACCGGGCCTTACTCTGGTTGAAGCAACCGAATATGTGCCTCAAGAACGTCACGATTTATATGTGAACGGAAGAGCGATTCAACGTCAGCAACTTCCACAAGATTTAAATGGAACAGCATTGTATCTACTGTCGGATTTGTCCTCTTTTGTGACAGGTCAAAATATTCCGGTCAATGGCGGTTTTGTCTTTAACTAAGGAGTAGTCAAATGATTACAGGGATCGAGATTTTAAAGTTTGGAGTTGAAGATAGAGCCGCTTCAAACAAGTTTTTGGCAGATTTTGGTTTAAGCCAAAGTACTTCGGAT
Organism: Acinetobacter sp. 809848; assembly: GCF_000581275.1. Lineage (NCBI taxonomy): Bacteria > Pseudomonadati > Pseudomonadota > Gammaproteobacteria > Moraxellales > Moraxellaceae > Acinetobacter > Acinetobacter sp. 809848. Next base: position 15,789 of record NZ_JEXG01000031.1, on the reverse strand, counting down.
ATTGAAGGCACTGATCTTTACCAAACTCAAAATGGTAGCAAGATTTATCTATTTAATTGTGATGATGAGCGTTTGCCGACTGCTATTGAACAAGGTTCAACTTTACGTGAAGTGACTTGGGGTGTTGAAAGTGCTCAAGACCTTGAAGATTTAGCAGCTCGTTTAGCCGATGTAGAGGGTTTTAAACGTACTGAAACGACAGTTCAGTGTCTTGACCCAAATGGCATGACCATTCGTTTTGAACAAAGTTTTGTTAAAGAAGTACCTGAACTTAAAACGGAAGGTATTAACCAGTACGGCAACATTCAACGTGTGAATGCCGCAAGTCCTGTTTATGAAAAAGGTCAACCTGTTGCGATTGGACACGTGGTGTTTTTCACACCGGATTTGGCAACAACTGAAAATTTCTATATCGAGAAAGTAGGTTTCCATTTATCTGATGCTTACAAAAATCGCGGTGCATTCTTACGTTGTCGCGGAGAAGGGTATCACCATGATTTATTCTTGCTCAGTGTTCCAAATAAACCTGCTGGCTTAAATCACGTTGCGTTTGTAGTACGTGATATCCATGAGGTGATTGGGGGCGGTTTAAATATGAATCGTTCGGAGTGGTCAACCTTTATTGGACCGGGACGTCACCCAATTTCTTCTGCTTATTTCTGGTACGTCAACTCACCATTAGGTGGTGCATTTGAATACTACACCAACGATGATTATTTGACAGAAGAATGGCAACCACGTGTAGAAGAACATCGTCTAGAGCTTTTCACCGAATGGGCGATTGAAGGTGGTCTTGATGACACAACCCGCCGTCAGGTGAAGACTGTTTAACAGGGATTGCTTTACAAGGAAGATGGCTATGGAAAAGATCGTAATTGTAGGTGCTGGACAGGCAGCGGGTTGGGCAGTAAGTACCTTACGTCAAAATGGGTATGTGGGTGAAATTCACGTTGTTTCAAATGAAGATCAAGTGTTTTATGAGCGTCCACCACTGTCTAAGCAAGTACTTTCAAAAGAAGCAACGTATGAAAGTTTGAATCTGTTCTCACCTGAACAGGTTCAAGAGTTCAACGTTCAATGGCATAAACCGGAAATTGCAACAAAAGTCGACCGTGAGCAAAAACAGGTTCATTTAGAAAGTGGCCAGATTTTGCCGTATGACAAATTGCTGATTGCAACCGGAAGCCGTGCACGTGTACCCGTCAATACATGGCAGTTTATTCCAAATGTTGTGACCTTACGCAATGTGCATGACTGTGAACGTTTGGCTGAAATTTTAAAGAATGCAAAAAATGTCGCTGTGATTGGCGGTGGTTGGATTGGTTTAGAAATTGCTGCAACTGCACGTAAGCAAGGTAAAGATGTTCATATTTTTGAATATGGCGACCGCTTATGTGCAAGAAGTGTGAGTCCGGAAGTTTCTGCATTTTTAAAAAATATGCATGAAACCCAAGGCACAAAAATTCATTTAGACAGCAAGAGCCTTCATTTAGTTGAAGCGCCGAATCAGAAAGTTGAAGTGGTGAACCATCCTCAAAATAGTCAGTTATTTGACTGTGTGGTGGTAGGTGCAGGCGCTGAAATTGCTAAAGAGTTAGGGGTACACGCTGGTCTCGATGTGAAAGATGGCATTGTGGTGAATTGTTTTGGGCAAACCTCAGATCAAAACATTTATGCCGCAGGTGATGTCGCGATTCATCCGGGCTTGGGTTATTGCATTCAGTCTTGGGCGAATGCACAAAATCAGGCAATTGCAGCAGCAAAGTCGATGCTCGGAATTGAAACTGAATATAGCGATATTCCATGGCTTTGGTCAGATCAATATCACTTTAATATCCAGATTTTAGGTACTTATCAGCCTGAAAAAACGAAGGAAGTAGTCATTCGCCAAGGCGGTGAAGATCAGGTGAGCTATTTATATCTGGACCATGAAAATCGTTTGCTCAACATGATTGCCATTAATGATTCTAAACTGGTCAAACTGGCAAAACGTTGGATGCAAGCCAACACCGTTTTAGATCCAAAACTATTAGCAGATGCTGAATTTAATGTCATGAAGTTAAAACCGTAAACATTAAATCTGGTTCTCATTACCAAATCGAAGGAATGACACATGAGTAATGAAGAAAAAAGTGGATTGAAGCATTGGGTACCTGCTTTTGTCCTTATGGTGTGTGTGGTACTGGCGTTTTTCGACAAGATTAGTATTGCGGTTTTATTTTCAGATCCTCATTTTCAAAGTGCAATGGGAATTGCTGAAGATAAGGCCAAGCTCGGATGGCTCATGACAAGTTTCTTACTTGCTTATGGTTTTTCATCAGTCTTTCTAAGCTTTTTGGGTGACATTTTTAACCCAAAGAAAATGCTGTTCTGGAGCGTAACGTCGTGGGGCGTACTCATGTTTTGCATGGGGTTTACCACCAGTTATTCAGGCATGTTGATTTTGCGTGTATTGCTTGGTTTAGCAGAAGGCCCATTATTTGCTTTGGCATATACCATTGTTAAGCAGACTTATACGGACCGTCAGCAGGCACGTGCTTCTACTATGTTCTTACTTGGAACGCCAATTGGTGCATTTCTTGGGTTCCCGATCACTGCAAATGTTTTAGCTCACCACGACTGGCACACCACTTTTTTTGTGATGGCTGCGCTAACCCTGATTGCGATTTTTAGCATTGTTTTTGGTCTGCGTAACTTGCAGCTCAAGAAAACTGTCGAAATTGAGGGCGAGAGTAAACGCACTAATTTCAAAGGTCACATTACCAATACTAAATTGCTGCTCAGCAACAGCGCATTCTGGTTGGTTTGTCTCTTTAACATTGCGTTGATGACGTATTTGTGGGGTTTAAACAGCTGGGTTCCTTCTTACCTAATGCAAGACAAAGGATTCAATCTCAAAGAGTTTGGGATGTATTCAAGCTTTCCGTTCATTGCCATGTTAATTGGCGAAATTATCGGTGCGTTTTTATCTGACAAGTTAGGCCGCCGCGCAATTCAAGTATTTAGCGGTTTACTACTCGCAGGCATCTTCATGTATGTGATGGTCATAATGACTGAGCCACTATTGATTATTGCTGCCATGTCTTTAAGTGCTATGGCGTGGGGTTTTGGAGTAGCAGCGGTATTTGCTCTGCTTGCAAGAGTAACGACCTCAAATGTAGGGGCGACTGCGGGTGGAATATTTAACGGTTTAGGTAATTTTGCAAGTGCAATTGCGCCTGTTCTTATCGGTTACATCGTGATGCAAACACATAGTTTTAATTTAGGAATTACCTTCTTGGCTGCTGTCGCTGTCATTGGGTCGTTGTTCTTGGTTCCTCTTTTAAAACGTTATTAATTCACTGTATAGGAGTTTAAAAAATGACTACACAACAATTCGAATCGTGGGCACAACCAGAGGGTGCTTCTTTAGAAGATTGGTTAAACACACGTATTGCTCGCTTTGAGACACGTAAATACGACTTCGATGCTTTGAAGTTCCAAGCAGATTACGACCCGAAATATCGTCGTGCACAAATGCGTTACATGGGTACGGGTGCAACAGGTGTTGCAAATGACGGTAACACCGTTCCAGCAGAAAACTTCACGTTTTCAACCATGGTTCTACCACCACAGTGTGAAGGTCCTTTGCACATTCACCACGATGTTGAAGAAGTTTTCTTTATGCTTCGCGGCGAAATTGATTTGTTCATTGAGCACAACGGCGAAAAATTTGAAACCCGTTTAAAAGAGCGTGACCTGATTTCAATTCCACCGGGTATTTACCGTGGTCTATTTAACCCAGGTCAAGAAGATGCCTTGATGTGTGTGATGTTGGGAACAGGTAAACCAACAATTCCGAACTATCCACCAGAGCATCCGTTGTCTCAAATCAAACGTTAATTGTTTGATGAAGTGAATGAAGGGAAGAATTAAAAATGATGACACTCATTGAAAAGTTAGCAGAATTTCCGGTGAAAACGGTCAATGTTCAAGGCCAGCAACAAGCCTATCGGGAAGCCGGTCAAGGTGAGTACCTTGTGCTGTTGCATGGCATTAGTTCAGGTTCTGCTTCATGGGTAAACCAACTTGAAGTGCTGTCTCATCATTTTCATGTCATTGCCTGGGATGCACCGGGCTATGGCAAATCAGATGAACTTTTAACTGATCAGCCCAATGCTACCGACTACGCAAAGCGTTTGGCAGCATTGTTCGATGTTTTAAAAATTGAAAAAGCAATTGTGGTCGGACACTCATTAGGTGCCTTACAGGCCAGTGCATTTGCTGCACTGTACCCAGAGCGAGTGAAGCACTTAGTTGTTGCTAACTTGGCGCAAGGCTACCAACGCCACGATGAACAGACACAAATTCAGGTTTTTGCAAAAAGACCAAAAATGTTGAAAGAACTCGGTGCTAAAGGAATGGCCGAAAGCCGTGGACCTCATTTGATTTATAAACAAGAGCCACAAGCCTTAGCTTTAGTTTCAGAGGTGATGCAGCAGTTGACCTTACAAGGTTTCACACATGCATCGTACTTACTTGCATATGACGAAATACGTAATTACTTAACCGATTTAAAAGTCCCATGCGCAGTGATTGTAGGGCAGCAAGATCAAATCACTCCTGCGTTAGGTATACAAGAGCTTGCTCAGGAATTGCAGTTGGAACAGCACTTCGTCATAGAAGATGCAGGACATTTAAGTTATGTCGACCAACCGCAAGCATTTAACCAAATTATGTTGACGATTCAGGAACAATCGTAAGAGAGATTAAGGATTATGAGCTTCCAAGTTGAAGGAAAAGTTGCAGTTGTTACCGGTGGCTCATCTGGGATTGGGCTGGCTGCTGTTGAAATACTGGTTGCAGAGGGTGCAAAAGTTGCTTGGTGTGGTCGCGATGAAGAACGTTTAAATGCTTCTAAGCAGTATATTTTAGAAAAATTTCCACATGCCCATATTTTTACCAAAGCATGTAATGTGTTGAAAAAAGAAGAAGTTCAGCAATTTGCCAAAGAGGTCAAACTCAATTTGGGCAATGTGGACATGCTCATTAACAATGCTGGGCAAGGCCGTGTTTCAAATTTTGAAAACACACAAGATGAAGACTGGATGAAAGAAATTGAGCTGAAATATTTCAGTGTTTTACATCCGGTACGGGCTTTTCTTGATGACTTAAAACAGTCGGCAAATGCCTCAATTACCAATGTGAACTCGTTACTGGCATTGCAACCGGAACCGCACATGATTGCGACGTCATCTGCACGCGCTGCACTGTTGAACTTAACCCATTCTCTGGCACATGAGTTTACCCAATATGGCGTTCGTGTGAACTCGATTTTACTCGGAATGGTTGAGTCTGCGCAGTGGAAACGCCGTTATGAAACCCGTTCAGATTTAAATCTGTCATGGGAAGAATGGATGGGGAATATCGCAAAAAATCGTGGCATTCCCATGCAGCGCTTAGGCCGACCAGAAGAGCCCGCACGTGCTTTGGTTTTCTTGGCATCACCATTGGCATCTTACACCACAGGTTCGGCAATAGATGTCTCAGGTGGTTTTAACAAACATTTATAAATATCAGGTGCTGTCATGAAAAAGTTGATGATGATTGGTTTTGGCGCAATGGCAGCAGAAGTGTATGCCCACTTGCCTCAAGATCTGCAACTCAAATGGATTGTCGTGCCATCTCGCAGTATTGAAAAAGTGCAGTCACAAGTCTCGTCTGACATTCAGGTGATTTCAGATATTGAGCAATGCGATGGTACGCCAGACTATGTCATTGAGGTGGCAGGTCAAGCAGCAGTGAAAGAGCATGTTCAAAAAGTTTTAGCGAAAGGCTGGACCATTGGTCTGATTTCGGTGGGTACTTTGGCTGATAGCGAATTTTTGGTTCAGCTTAAGCAAACTGCCGAAAAAAATGATGCACATTTGCATTTGCTTGCAGGGGCTATCGCAGGTATTGACGGTATTTCTGCGGCCAAAGAAGGTGGTTTGCAAAAAGTCACTTACAAAGGCTGTAAAAGTCCAAAAAGCTGGAAGGGTAGTTATGCAGAGCAATTGGTCGATCTAGACCATGTTGCTGAAGCTACAGTCTTTTTCACAGGAACTGCGCGTGAAGCTGCCATGAAATTTCCAGCTAATGCCAACGTTGCAGCAACCATTGCACTTGCAGGACTTGGTATGGATGAAACCATGGTTGAGTTAACTGTTGATCCAACCATCAACAAAAACAAACACACCATTGTGGCAGAAGGTGGCTTTGGGCAAATGACCATTGAACTGGTGGGCGTGCCATTGCCAAGTAACCCGAAAACATCAACTTTGGCTGCGCTTAGCGTGATTCGTGCTTGTCGCAACAGTGTAGAAGCAATACAGATTTAAGAAGGATTTGATCATGGCAAAGGAAATTTATATTGCAGGTGAATGGCGATTAGGCCGTGGTGCAGTCATTCAAAGCCTGTTTCCGGCAGATCAGTCGGTAAACGCTGAGCTTTCAACAGCAACGCTTGAAGATGTAAATGAAGCAATTGAAAAAGCGGATCAGGCTTGGCGTGAGCCGAGCTGGAGAAACAGTTTGCCGCATGAGCGCGCACGTATTCTCTACAAAGTTGCAGACATTATTGAAGCGCGTGTAGATGAGTTAGCAAAATTACAAACACGTGATAATGGTAAGCCTTTAACCGAAACTCGTGGTTTAGTGATGAGCGCTGCGGCGACTGCACGTTATGTTGCTGCGGCATGTGAAACGTTGAACGATGAGCTCACCACTCAACGTGCTCCAGACTTTATGACCATGAGTGTGCATGAACCTGTAGGAGTTGTAGCAGCCATTACCCCTTGGAACTCTCCAATTGCGAGTGAAGTTCAAAAGCTTGCTCCAGCTTTGGCAGCAGGAAATGCCGTGGTGTTAAAACCAGCAGAAGCGACTTCACTGATTGCTTTAGAGCTTGCCAAAATTTTTGAAGAAGCCGGTTTACCAAAAGGCTTACTCAGTGTGTTAGTGGGGCGTGGTTCTATCATTGGTGACGCAATTGCTCAGCACCCATTGGTTCGTAAAATTTCTTTTACAGGTGGAACAACCACGGGTCGTCATTTGGCACACATTGCCGCTGACAAACTGATTACTACTTCGCTTGAGTTAGGTGGTAAGTCACCAACCATCGTTTTGCCGGATGCAGATATCGAACTGGCGGCTAAAGGTGTGGCGTACGGTATTTTTAGCTCGGCAGGCCAAGCGTGTATCGCAGGTTCTCGCTTGTTTATTCATAGCAGTCTTTACGATCAGTTTCTAACGCGTTTGGTTGAAATTACCAAAGGCTTACGTGTGGGCCATCCAGAACAAGCTGGTGTGCATTTAGGGCCATTGGTCAATGACAAACATTTGCAGTCAGTTGACCGTTATGTGCAGCTTGCTAAAAGCGAAGGTGGTCAGGTTCTAATTGGTGGTGAGGCACTTACGACTGGTGACTATGCCAAAGGAAGCTATTACTTACCGACCATTATTACGGGCTTAAATAACAGTGCTCAAACCTGTCAGGAAGAAATTTTTGGCCCTGTTTTAGTCGTTATGAAATATGACAACGAGCAAGATTTAATTGCCCAAGCCAATGACAGTTGTTTTGGCCTTGCTGCAGGTATCTGGACTGAAAGCTATCGCAAAGCTTGGCGTATTGCACGTGCCTTAGAAGTGGGAACGGTATGGATTAATACCTACAAAAAATTCTCGATTAGTGCGCCGTTTGGTGGCTTTAAAGACAGTGGAATCGGACGCGAGAAAGGCCGTTTGGGCATTTTATCGTACATGCAACAAAAGAGTATTTATATGGGGCTGAATGAACAGCCTAACCCTTGGTGCGATTAATAAATTCAAGGACTGAAAACAAATTTTGAGGAATAGACATGACTGAACGTGTAAATGTAGGCGAAGCAATCGCAAGAGTTTTAGAAGCGCACCAAGTTGATAGTATTTATGGTGTTATTTCCATCCACAATTTACCTATTGCCGATGCGGTAGGGCGCCGTGAAAAAATGCGCTTTGTTGCAGCACGTGGTGAAGCGGGTGCGGTTACTATGGCAGATGCACACTCACGCTTTAAAGGCCTAGGGGTAGCGTTGACCAGTACGGGTGCTGGGGCAGGTAATGCAGTAGGTTCACTGATTGAAGCAATGAATGCAGGTAGCCCTGTATTGCATTTAACGGGTCAAGTTGAGCGTGAATATCTCGACCGTGATGCAAGCTTCATTCATGAAACCAAAGACCAACTTACATTCTTGCGTGCATCGAGCAAAGCGGCGTTCCGTATTACCAGTCCAGACAATGCCGTTGGTGTGATTCGTGAGGCTATTCGTGTCGCAACTACAGTTCCAATGGGACCAGTTAGTGTTGAGTTACCAATTGATGTACAAGCAGCAGAAATTGATTTGCCACTTAATCTTGGGCCAGTGAAAGCACTTGAGTTGCCACAGGCAGAACAAGCTGAAATTGATCTTCTTGTCAGTGAAATCAAAAAAGCAAAACGTCCGATTTTCTGGATTGGTGGTGGAACTTTAAATAGCGTTGCTGAAGTGAAAGCAATTGCAGATTTAGGTATTCCGGTAGTGTCATCGACGCATGGCCGCGGTGTGTTACCTGATGACCACCCACGTAGTCTTGGTGCTTTCCATAACTCGGCAGGTGTTGAGCAGTTATTAAAAGATGCTGATTTGATGGTTGTTGTGGGTTCTCGTTTACGTAGTAATGAAACAAAAACCTATTCGGTTGAATTCCCTGAAAACATTATTCAGGTGGATGCCAACCCAGTGGCTCAGCAACGTAATTACAAAATCCGCAACTTCATTTGTGGTGATGCCAAAGATGTCTTAACACGTGTGTTAGAACAGCTTCAAGGCACTTCAAAAGTTGATACCGATTACGATGCTGCTGTTGTGGCTGCTAAACAGGCTGCAATTGAGGCACTTCGTAAGCAAATCGATCAGTACGCATTAATTTGTGATCACTTACGTGCAGCTTTACCTCAAGACGGTATTTTTGTACGTGACATCACCATGTCGGGTAGTACATGGGGCAGTCGTTTATTCCCGGTACAAGCACCAAACCAAAACATCCACTCACTTGCGGGTGCAATTGGTTTAGGCCTTGCAACAGCAATCGGTGCTTCGATTGCTAACCCTGACAAAAAAGTAATTGGTTTAGTCGGCGATGGCGGCTTAATGCTTGGCATTGGCGAAATTGCAACTATGGTGCAAGAAAACACCAATATGGTCTTAATGATTATGAATGACGGTGGTTATGGCGTAATGCGTGGCATTCAAAATAACTACTTTGGTGGTCGTCAGTATTTCAATGAATTGCATACACCAGACTACAAACTTCTTGGCGAATCAATGGGTGTGAAAAGCTGGAAAGTCGGTAGTGCAGATGAGTTTAAAACGGTTATTCAAGAGGCAGTCGCTTTTGAAGGGCCAACCGTGATTGAGCTCGATATGAACTCGATTGGACCATTAAACTTCGCGGGTCCACCGCAAAAGAAACTGTATTAACCAGTTTGGATGGTTTAGTACATATGCGATGGGAGCTGCTAAGCCATCCTTTTTTTAGATAAATTTTTTTATCTAAAAAACAATAAAAACGAAGTTTTACAGGTAAAACAAATAAAGTTCCAGCAGGACGCTGGAACTCAATCAAGGATGTAGAGATGAAAAAGACTTCATTGATCATGGCATTCATTGCACCGCTTACGCTGGGGGTAAGCGTCAATGCATTTGCAAAAGATTCATTGCTTGAATGGAAAAGTGATGACGGCACCGACTCATTAAAGTTAGGTGGGGTGGTTCGGTTAAATCAACGTTATGAAGATTGGGAAGGGCCAAACCGTGGTTTTGGAAAACTTCATTTTGATATTTTCAGGGTAGACCTCAAAGGTAAATTTGATGATGCCTACATCAATGCCAGTTATATGTTTCAAGACCAACAGAAAACGTCCATTGAAAAAGCATATGTTGGCTATAACTTAGATGCCAATAACAGCATTGAAGCAGGTCTAGTTTATAAACCTTTTACGATTTATCCTTATCCGCAAAATGGTTGGACCTACCACATCCCATTCTTTTTAGGTTATGGCAACAATATTGCGCCAGGGATTAACTGGAATTATCACGACAAAGATTGGGATGTAAAACTCGGTTATTACCCGCAGATGTTAGAGACGAACCTGCGCTACTCACCAGAAAGTGCAACTTATGATGACTTGGCAGGAAATGCATTTCCATCTCAAAAAGCCTATCAAAATGAAAAGCGCAATCAGGTGAATACCCGCATTGTTCGCAAGTTAGAAACTGATTTCGGTAAGCAAGAGTTTGGCGTGTCGGGTGCAATTGCCCAGCTTCATAATGATATTACCGATAAAGACGGTAAATATTATGCAGTCGGTTTGCATACTGAAAATAACTATAAGCGCTTTAACTTACAAAGTTCGCTCATCCACTATCAATACGATGCTAAAAATCCAGATGGTGTAAATAGTGATATGACTTTGATGGGGGCAAATGGTCTTACGCCAGCTTATTTCATTGCTTCGGAAGGGACGATTGCCAGTTTAAACCTTGCCTATACGTTGCCTGTGACCAATATGGGCAAGCTAAAAGCCATTAAGTTTTATAATGACTATAGTTATCTCGATAAAAAACGTGATGATTGGTCAGATTCGCAAATGAATACCACAGGAATGATGTTTATTGCTTCACCATTTATGGTTTGGGCAGATTATACGTGGGGTAAAAACTCCAACATTATTGGTGGCTCGACCAACTCAACGGGTTATACCTCTGCTACGTCGCCAAACAGTGATAAATGGCTATACCGTATTAATTTTAATATTGGCTTTACTTTCTAAAGTAAGCAGCAATAAAAAACCACGCAATCGGCGTGGTTTTTTATTTAATAAGTTAAAGCGTTTAATACCTGTTTTTTTCAAACTTATTCCAAAACACAAAGGCAGTCACAAAGGCCAAAATGGTTAGCGCGAAAATATAATACATCGCACCAATATCACTATATTGACTGAGCCAATGCATTAAAGGCAGGGTCATACCGCCAACAATTGCATATGACAAATTATAAGAAAATGAAATGCCCGAGAAACGCACAGGCGCGGGGAACATTTTAACCATACTGCTCGACACCATGCCGACAGTACCAGAGCATAGGCCCAACAGCATATATAAACCAAAAATAGTTGAATGTGCGGCATGCCCCAAACTGTTATAAAAAACTGCTGCTGTGAGTGCTACGGCAAGCGCACCGAACATCATGACTTTGCCACAGCCAAAACGGTCAGCAAAATAGCCTGCCAAAATACAGCCAAGCATTTGCATAACAATCGCAGCACTTTGCATTTCAAAAGTCTGTGCGCGCTCAAAGCCAAACGTACCAGTTAATAAATTTGGCATGGCTAAAATCACCACCACCACACATCCCGTTAAAAACCATGTAAATAACATGCCAATTGCAACGGCTGTTTTATGCGTTTTTAAGACTTGTTTTACAGGCATTTCTTTAGAAATTTCTTTACGAGCCTGCATGGCTTTAAACACAGGCGTTTCTTTTAAATAAGTTCGTAAATAAAGTGCAACCAGACCAAAAATACCACCTGCAATGAAAGGAATACGCCATGCCCAGTCATGGATTTGTCCTTCACTAAAATTCAGTGAAATCCATAAAGACATGAGCGCGCCTAGTAAAATTCCTAAAGACAGCCCAGCGGTGAGTAACCCATTTGCCAGTCCGATTTTTCTTTCAGGTACATGTTCAGACACAAAGGTCCATGCGGCTGGAATTTCCCCCCCAATTGCAATCCCTTGTACTACACGCATGAGTAATAAAAGTAGCGGTGCCAAATACCCAATATTTTCAAAAGTTGGCAAAATCCCGATAAACAAGGTAGGCAGTGTCATCAGCAAAATAGAAAGCGAAAATAGTTTTTTACGCCCAACCAAATCACCAAAATGGGCCATAACAACCCCACCCAAAGGCCTAAAAAAATAACCTGCTGCAAAAATGCCGTAAGTATTGAGCATGGCCCAAAACGGACTAAGTGTGCTGGGGAAAAAGAGGTCGGAAATGATTTTGGCGTAAAACACATAAATCACAAAATCATAAAACTCTAAAGCTCCACCCAATGAAGAAAGGGCGAGGGTTCGTTTATCTTCTTTATTAAGATAGTTCGCATCCTGCAAAGTTAATTCCTGATCCATTTTTTACTTAATTGTTGTAATTGAAGTTTGGATATTAATGGAAAAGTGAAGTAAAAGTAAATGGAGGAAATTTGTTCTATATAGCAACGTCGATTGAACTTGCTCAGATCAAAAAGCTTTCAAACAAAAAATGCTTTAGATAAAACAAAAACAGATGTAGGAATGACTTTTCTTTTGGCTTGTTCAGCGACACAATAAAACTTGTTATAGCCAGTTTAATGAGAGAGTCAAAGGATGAGTGTAGTTTTACCTGTCGCGAAGCGTGGCGAAGATATTTTAAAACTAATTGCTGCTCCCGTCTCGGCAAATGAGTTAAACAGTAATTGGCTTTATCAGCTTGCTGACGCTATGCATGCAACAATGCTTGAGCGTAATGGAGTAGGGATTGCTGCACCGCAAGTTTACATCTCTAAACGCGTCATTATTGTGGCATCTCGACCAAATCCACGCTATCCCGATGCACCTGAAATGGAAGCGGTAGTCATGGTGAATCCTGAGATATTAGAGTTCTCAAACGAAGTTTGTTTAGGTGAAGAAGGCTGCTTAAGCGTGCCAGACGAACGTGGACAAGTTGAACGCGCAGAAATGGTGAAGGTTAAATATTCAACACTTCAGGGCGAGACGGTGGAAACGATTTTTCATGGTTTTCCTGCTCGTATCGTTCAACATGAGGTCGATCATTTAAATGGGATATTGTTTGTAGAAAGAATAAGCTAATCTTTAGTTTAAAGTTTTGAAAAACCTATAATGAGCTTGAAAAGGATAAGTCATCGGAATTACAATACTTATAGCGTGATATTTAAATCATTACAAAAGATATAATTTTAATATTATCAGCAGGTTGTGCTGAAATTTTGCGCGATGTTGTAAATCTCCTCATTTAAGGTTACTGACCATGCAAACCCCTCTCCCAGATTATTTGGCAAATGTTATAGAAGCCTGTGACATCGATAACAGCGGTCATCTCGCCGATTATATTCCTGAGTTGGCAAATGCAAACCCAAATCGATTAGCTTTAGCAATGTCTACGGTAGATGGTGAAATTTATTCGGTCGGCGATGATGATGTTGAATTCACCATACAATCGATTTCTAAACCATTCGTATATGCTTATGTTTTACAACAGCTTGGCATTGATGCGGTACTTGCGAAAGTAGGAGTAGAGCCTTCAGGGGAAGCGTTCAATGAAATTTCACTGGGTAAAGATGGTCGTCCAAAAAACCCGATGATTAACTCTGGCGCAATTACTGTACATTCCTTGATTCAGGTCAAGCATGGTTTACATAGCGCAGAAATTCTACGCCGTTTTATGAGCGAGCTTGCTGGTCGTGAATTAAGTTTTGATGAGTCTGTTTATGATTCGGAAGTCAAAACAGCCTACCGTAATCTTTCGATCGGTTATATGTTGCGCACGGTGGGGATTTTGGAAACTGACCCTGTCGATATTGTGAATGGTTACATTCGTCAATGTGCGATCATGGTTACAGTTAAAGACTTGGTACGTATGGGCAGTGTACTTGCCAATGGTGGGGTCGATCCTAGAACTGGAAAGCGCCTATTGAATCGATCTGTAGTTAGACAAGTCCTCAGTGTCATGATGAGCTGTGGTATGTACGATGCAGCGGGTGACTGGCTTTCAACTGTAGGTATTCCTGCTAAAAGTGGTGTAGCAGGCGGTATCTTGGGTGTGCTACCGGGGCAGGTCAGTATTGCTGCTTTTTCACCTCGACTAGATGAGCATGGTCATAGTGTTCGAGGTATCGATATTTTAGAACGATTATCTCGTGATATGGGATTACATCTCATGGAAGGTACACCTTCTGCCCAGACCATTGTACAAAGTCATTACCGCACAGGAAAAGATGCATCGTTAAGTGTGTATGTGCTTCGGGGCGTATTGAAATTTACCGAGGCTGAAATGTTATTGCGTATTTTACAAGACGAGACAACTGACCAAAGCACAATCGTGATTGATTTAACCCAGATTTCACTTATCCACGATGTGGGTAAACGTATGTTTTTAGAAGGCGTAGATCGTCTGATTGATGACGGCCATACTCTAGTTTTAGTCGACCCTGAACAGCGCTTAGATCATGCCAGAACTGGTAAAGATCGAGAACTGCATGTCTATCATGATTTCGATGATTTGCTCGAAAAGCATGACCTACCTGCAAAAAAAAAGACTTATAGCGACATCGCGGCACTTCTAAACTGCTGAGGTGTTTTTCCTAGATGTCGCTTAAACATTGCACTGAACGCGCTGGGGTTTGTATACCCCAGTGATTCTGAAATTTGAGCAATAGATTCACCATTCGCGATTTTACTTAACGCAAGTGCAATATGCATTTGTTGCAACCATGCCCGATATGACAGCCCAGTTTCCTTTTGGAACATACGCATTAGGGTTCTGGAACTGGCACCAATATCATCAGCCCAATCTGTTAAATCTTTTGAACTGTCAGGCGTATGTAATAACTCTTGGCAAATTTTTAAGAGTCTTTTGTCTTTCGGCCACGGAATCTGAATAGGCAATAAATTGGCCCGATGTATTTCTTCAAAAATCAAAATTTGTAAAGAACGGGAAAGCTCTTGAGAGGTTGCTGTATTTGGAGTTTCCTCACGTTCAATTTCATTTAAACGAATCAAAAGCTCATGCAACAGGTTGCTCACCCGAATAATAAAACAATGTTGTCCCATTAAAGCTGCTGCATTTACTTCAACCAATGCCGTATTTAACTTCACGTGACTCAGTGAAATCACGCTGTGCTCTACATGTGCTGGAATCCATAACGCGCACATGGGCGGCACAATCCACACATGATTAGGCGTAAAAACTTGAATGTTGCCAGTAGAGGCATATAAAAACTGCGCACGTGTATGCGTATGTGTAGGCGTGATTTCTCGGTAAGAATGCTCAGAAGATAGCCCAATCACAAGTTCAGACAAATCAGACTGAATAAGAGAATCGGACATAAACTATCCTAAAAATTGTCACTTATACGATGATTATTGGAAGATAACTTTATAAGCGACAATTTACAATAAGCATCTCATTTAAAAATATTGGAGTTTTTCAGGTATGACGTCTTCAATACAATTGAAAGATGGTATTGCCAATACCGTTGCAAATGATCAGCCTCAAGGAATGATTATTAAAATTGTAGGCGCAGTGGCAGTCGCACATTTACTGAATGATTTAATTCAGGCGGTGCTACCAGCCATCTATCCAATGCTAAAAGCAAACTTTTCGCTGAGTTTTGCGGAGGTTGGCCTAATCTCGTTTGTATACCAGATTACAGGTTCACTGCTACAGCCTTGGATTGGACTTTATACCGATAAACATCCAAAACCATATCTTCTACCACTCGGAATGGTTGTCACATTCTGCGGCATTATCTTGTTAGCATTTTCACCAAGTTTTGCTGTGTTGTTATGTGCATCTGCGCTTATTGGAGTGGGGTCTGCAACATTTCATCCAGAAGCTTCACGTGTGGCACGAATGGCATCGGGCGGGCGCTTCGGTACAGCTCAGTCGACTTTTCAGGTGGGCGGAAACACC
>NZ_JEXG01000030.1:0-50554 GCF_000581275.1 Acinetobacter sp. 809848 | reverse complement strand
AGGAGTTCGCACATGCGTACTATTTCATCTCTCTCATTGGCAACCTTTGCCAAAATCTTTGACTCGATACCTAACTGGTCTTTAAAACGGTTTAACCGACTCTAGGTTTTAAGCCATCGGTCATTACGACTAAAAAATCATAGCAACAATAAAACCTGAGATAGGCGAGCACACCATTTTTGTGCGGCTTTTGCATGCCTGTTTTTAGCACTCAATTTAAGAATGACGGCATTTCTATCTCTTTTATTTACAACAAGAAATTATTTTAAACGGTATACATGAAAAATTTAGAAGCTTCCTTTCGAGCGACGCGGGCGCTATACACAGCAGCAGAGTTATTTAAACAACATGGCTTTAACAAGGTCGGGGTGGACCGAATTGTTAGTGAGGCCAAAATTACCAAAGCCACCTTTTACAACTACTTTCACTCCAAAGAAAGACTGATTGAAATGTGTTTATTGGTTCAAAAAGAGCAGTTAAAAGAAAAAGTGAGGGCGGTAAGCGAAGCTCGTCAATATCCAGATTTGGTTCATCAGCTCAGGCAAATTTACCTTTTACATGCTGACCTAAAAGGTGCCTATTACCTTTTGTTTAAAGCGATTTTTGAAATTAAAAAGCTTTATCCAAATGCCTATCAAACTGCACTCAGATATAGGCGATGGCTTAAAAATGAAATTTTCTGGGTACTGAGGGAGTCTAAAAAAAGAGCAACATATGAAGAGTCTGATATTTTTGTATTTATGATTGATGGGGCGATTTTTGGACTTTTAGGTTCAGATCAGGCAAAGGACAGAGATACATTGCTTGAGTATTTTTTAAAAAGGGTTTGATGGGGAAGGCCCAACGAGAGTTGGGCTTTTATATTAAAAATTATATTCTTACTATGAATTTCATATTTCTTTATCTTTAATAAAAATTATAGACTTATGTGAAATCAATAATTTTTTTAATATAAATAAAATCCTTTTAAAAAAGAGAAAAAGATCTATGAA
The DNA here is from genome assembly GCF_000581275.1 of Acinetobacter sp. 809848. Lineage (NCBI taxonomy): Bacteria > Pseudomonadati > Pseudomonadota > Gammaproteobacteria > Moraxellales > Moraxellaceae > Acinetobacter > Acinetobacter sp. 809848. The sequence continues at coordinate 49,562 of NZ_JEXG01000030.1, read as the reverse complement.
ATTAAGCGGATTGAATCATTTAACTATTTCCATAGAGAATGTTGATCGTAGTTTTAGTTTTTATAAAGATGTTCTAGGTTTTACTCCCAGAGCCAAGTGGAATAAAGGCGCTTATTTGAGCCTTGGAGAGTTATGGCTTTGTCTATCACTTGATGTGGTGAGTATAACTTCAGACTATACACATTACTGTTTTAGTATTAGTGAAGAGCATATAGATGAATTCCGCCAGAAAATTAAATTGCTGAATATACGGGAATGGAAAAATAATCAAAGCGAAGGAGAATCTATATACTTTTTAGATCCTGATGGGCATAAGTTGGAGGTTCATGTAGGTAATCTATTAAGTCGTTTGGAGAGCTGCAAAAAAAATCCCTATGAAGGAATGGTTTTTTTTGATGAATAATGGTTGAAAATCTATTTTTGATCACAAAATGAATAATAATATAATTACTCAACTATTTTTGCTAATCAATAAAATAAGTGGTAAAAAAAGGAAGTTAATCTCTATTTTTCAATAAAATTTATTAAATATGAACACAAAAATTCCTTGTATTAAATCAAATAAATTAAGTGAACTAAATAATTGTAATGTATGGCTAAAAATGGAATCTTCACAGCCAACAGGTTCTTTTAAGCAAAGAAGTATTGGTAATGCTTGTCAGCAATATGCAAAAAGAGGTGCAAAAAAATTTATTAGTTCTTCTGGGGGGAATGCTGGGATTTCAGCTGCTTACATGGGAAATAAATTAAGTATTCCTGTAACTGTTGTTGTTCCTGAAACAACTTCATCACAAGCCATAAATCTCATGCAGCAAGAAAATGCAGAAGTCATTGTTCATGGGAAATCTTGGGTTGAAGCCAATGATCTCGCTCTAACTTATGTAAATTCAGAAGCTGTATATATTCATCCTTTTGATGACCAATATTTATGGGAGGGTGTTGCTCATATTATTGATGAAGTAATTTCAGACGGTGTAAGACCAGATGCAGTTATTTTATCTGTTGGCGGTGGAAGTTTACTCTCAGGAATTAGCCAAGGTTTAATAAAAAATTTACTTAATATTCCTATCTATGCTGTAGAAACAGAGGGAACAGCTTCTCTAAATACTTCTATCAAGACTGGTCAGCATGCGAAGTTAAATGAAGTAACTGGAATTGCTACAACACTCGCTGCTAAACAAGTATGCGAAAATGCTTTTAAAGTTTCGCAGGTTGAACAGGTTATTAGTTTGACTGTTTCAGATAAAGAAGCTCTAGCAGCTTGTTTTAATTTTTTAGATGATCATAGAACATTAGTTGAGCCAGCTTGTGGTGCGACTTTATCAGCCTTATACAATAAAAAATTATCCTTTTCTCCAACTGATAATATATTAGTTATCGTGTGTGGAGGGGCAACGGTCACTTTGGAACAGCTGTTCAAATATTCGAAAGATTTAGCATTAGAAATATGAAATTTCTAATATATTTTAGAATAGATGCAAAATATTTTTAGTCTTATTCCCCTATAAGTAAAGGTTCTAATGAAGCATAAATTAATATTTATTTTCTCCATTATTCTCATAATTACAGGTTGCGGTAAAAAATATAAGATTACTCCAGAGGACTTGCCAGTTGCCTATATTAATCAAGAATATCAACAAATTATTAAGATTTCTGGTGGAAAAGTTATTGATAAATATGCTGAATTAGAAACAAATATTCCAGAAGCCTTAGGTGTGACAGTTAAACCTGTTAATGATTTAGATGGCTACAATGTTATACAAATCAAAGGCACTCCTAAGCACAAAGGAGAATATAGAATCCATATAAGAGCTGATTTCTATGCAGGTGGTGGTGCTGAAATTGACAAGACATATAGCTTTATTGTCCAAGATTAAAAATTATCGCAGAGTCGGGAAATAGCAAAGTAGAGAAGTTAGTAATGACGGTAAAATTTAGACAATATTTCTTAATTTTTATTTTTGGATTACTACTTTCCGCTTGTCAGCCAACTGCAAAGCATAATGAGAATTTGAGTCTGAATCAGCAAGCCTACACTTTGCATATGGGTGAACAAGGTATTCAAGATTTTTCAAAATATAGTGATGGAAATGTCGATAATCATCCAGCTGGCGTTAGCTTTAGAGAACTTCAATTTTCTCCTCCTAACTTAGGAAAAATAACTATAGAGAATGGTTCTAATACTTTATCGATTGAGCATGTTTTCTGTGTATTAGGAACTCAATATGATAAAAATGAAGGGATCCAAGTTTTAGATATTGATGCTGGCCTCACAAAAGAAGAATTTGCTACCCCAGAGCAGGTTTATCAAAGCTATGTAGCTTTAATGAAACGTATTAATCAGGCTGGTTGGAAAAACTATTTCTTTACAGATGCTCCGCGTATCGCTAAAGAAGATAATATTAAGCATCTATCGAAAAGTCGTGATGTCATTGACCCGAGTTATATTTTTAGCTTTGAGGAGTGGAAAAATATAATAAACAACAGCCCGACAAAATCATTGGGTTATAGGTTGTATGCTAATGGGGTTATTTTAGATATCAGTTTAAAAAGAACAGCTAAGAATGAGCGGAATGAAGAACAATATATGCTTAGATTTAGCTTTCAGGGTGTGCGATACAATGAAAGAGACTCAATTCCTGACTCTGATAAAATGACACCTAGTGAATTCGAGCAAGCGTTTAAAAAAAGATTAATTGAAAATAAAAAATATCGGGAAAAGGAAGAAAGAAAAGCTAAGGCTGAGGGTTATCATATCGATGAAGAATATATAGATCCTGATGTTTGGCCATATGTTAAGTAAATATTATTAAAATAATAAAAAGGCTTAAATTACTTAAATTTAAGCCTTTTAAGTAATTCTATTTTTAGCTTTCACTCAAAACCAGCTTCTTAACCTTAACCGCCTTCTCAAAGTGATCTAACTTATGCAACATAATCCACCAATGCGCTGCTTCCATTAGTAGCTCAGGGTTATCATTCTTATTTTTAAAAAAAGCATAAAAAGACAGACCGACATTGTCTCCCTTCTTTTTAATTTTATCGTCGCATCCCTTAATAAAAATTTCTCTTAATTCATTTCTCATATTTAGTATCACTTCAAGTCTATAAAATTAAGAATTCATATTCCGCTCGCCCCATTGGCACATCATATCTAATAAAGGAATTAAAGACTGTCCTCTTTCTGAAAGACGGTACTCAACCTTAGGCGGAATTTGAGGATATTCCTTACGAATAATAAGCTGGTCTCTTTCTAACTCTTTAAGTGTATTGCTCAGTGTTCTAAACGAAATATTGCCAATACAGCGTTGCATCTCATTAAAACGCATGACATTTTTTTCATACAGCCAATACATAATAATCATTTTATATTTGCCATTAATTAAAGAAAGGGTGTAGCCGAAACCTGTCTCTTCTAATGGCGTATGTGATGGAACGCATTCAGTCATTTTTAAAATCTACACTATCTTTTAGTATAGTATATAACATAAATTACCGTACTTATATTTAGGAAAGTACACTTATATAATCGATTTATCAACTTTTCGATAAGAGTGTTTTCATAATGAAAAAGACATTAGTCATTGTTACCCATCCTCACATAGACCAGTCTGTTGTAAATAAAAGATGGGTAGAGGAACTAGAAAAACATCCAGACCAATTTATGGTTCACCAGATTTATCAAGCCTACCCAGATGGAATGATTGATGTTGCCAAAGAACAAGCACTTGTAGAAGAACACGAAAATTTAGTATTTCAATTTCCAGTGTATTGGTTTAATTGCCCACCGCTTTTGAAACAATGGCTTGATGAAGTTTTGACCTATGGCTGGGCATATGGTTCAACAGGCGACAAACTTAAAAATAAGAAATTTATGTTGGCTGTGTCTGCTGGTGTGAAAGAAAAGGTCTATTCAGAGTATGGTGAATATAAGCTTTCTTTAGAGCAGATTTTTACTCCATTTAAGCTAACAGCTTTATATGTTGGCGCGGACTACCAACCGCTTCATGCATTCTATGGTTTAGATACAAACCCTTCTGAAGACGACGATGTTCCGACTCATCAAGACATCGAAAATAATGCGATTGAGTATGTTCAGAAGTTATTAGCGTTGTCTGAGTAAGTTTAAAGAGGGGAAGGCCTGAACGTGAGGTTTGGGTCTTTTCAAAGTGGAAAATAGTTTTGTTATCTTTCTGATTTTTTAATAAACAGTTTGCAAAAATCAAATTTGTCTATAAGTTGAAAAATACAATAATACGTCTTTGGAAAAATTATGAATATCGCGCCTTTTCCATTTCAAATTACAAACTGGGAAGAAATTGAAGTCACTGAATATAGCGGTGAAACAGGAAAAGCTTATTGGAAAACTCAATTTTTTGGTGAAGAAACAAATAAAATTAGAGTAAGACTTGTTGAGTACTCAGCAAATTACTTAGCTGACCATTGGTGTGAAAAAGGGCACATATTATTTTGCCTAGAAGGCGAGTTAGAAAGTAGATTGAAAGACGGAAGAACATTTACCTTAACGTCAGGTATGAGTTATCAAGTCGGGGATAACTCCGAACCACACCAGTCTTTTAGCCTGAATGGTGCGAAGTTACTTATCGTTGATTAGATTTATTTTTTAAATTAGTTGCTTATATTAAAAAATTAGTTAAGGCTGGCTGAGCTAGATAAAAGATTAAAAATCTTCTGTCTATTAAGATATATCGAGGATTGAATATTTTAAACATCATTCATCTAACAGTCTTATACTTTAATTCAAAAAAAATTATCTGAATTGATAGATTTAGCTCAGATAGAATTTATTAGAATCATTGATCCAGAACTAGCTATCTACTTATAACAGAAGATATCGCTACAAAAGGTCAAGTTTAAAGATAGGAAACCTAAACGAGGGTGGTAATAAGATTATTTAATATTTATGCCTAATAAAAGGAGATCTAAAAACTTTAGATCTCCTTTTGTCATAGAAACAACTTTTCAGACAATTAATCTAAATTGTATTTTGTTTATAAGCAATTTCTATCAATTCAGATTCCTCTTCTTCATTGAGCTTTCTTTGAATTAATTCAATAATTTCATTCAAATCTTGAGCTGCTATAACTTCTGAAACTGAAAGAGACAAGTTGTAATTAAATGAAGAAAACTCAGTTTCAAGCGCACTAATAAATCTAACAGTACCAAGGGAGGCCAAGCCATTATCATTTAAACCAAGATCTCTGCTAACTTCCAAGCCAGCTATATTAGTAGCCGTTTTTAATACGATATTAGCAATATCTAAGGCAGGTTGTTCCTTTAGTTTTTGTTTTCTGGCTATTCCCAAAAGTTTCGAATAAATGTTATGAAGTAAGCTATCAAATGGTTGAACTAACTTTGCAAAGAGAACAACTAAACCTACAAGATAGAAGTACTCATACCATTCTACAGGAACCGGTTCTGGGCTAAACCAATAGAAACTCTTACGATGTTCCCACCAGTTCCACCAATGTCCATGACGTGTAATCGCATAGTACCATTGCCCCACCATTTGATGAAATAGAAAACAAGCATAAGCTGTAGGAGCAAGAAATTGAGATAAAGGGCGTGCTCTTAAAATTCTAGCTGTTAGACCTTTTCCTGTACTAATTGCAAAAATCCATAGGAGAGTTAGAGGTGCAAATGAACGACTATAAATTTCGTCCCAAATTCGATTCGTAATTCCTGGATCAGCATAACTATTTGCCTCTTCAGGTCTCATGAAATAAAAGTCTACAGGAACTTTTGTAATTTCAGGGGTTAAATGAAAATAACCCTGCGAAACATGAGCAGCCGCAACACAAAGAATAATTATAGTAATACTATCTGCAATATAACCCCAAATTTGAGAACGTTTTTGTTCAGTTGGTCTAATTGCATCATATAAAAAAGCGGCTCCGATCCCTAATAAGAAATATATCATCCAGAAAGGCGCGAACAAGTAAAACCCTAGTCCAACAGCATTATCTTTACCAGCTTCTAGTATTTGAGATGCGGAAGGCGTTGTCTTAATTCCCGTAATAGTGTCAAAAGGTCCATATCCCACAAAATCAATAGCATACCCATACCAGAAACCCCATAGGATAATCATATTGATAATTAGTCCAACACCTATGTAAAGTAATATTTTATTTATATTACCTCTATTCTTGTAGAGTGCATTATAGGCCAGTGGAAAAACAACTAGGCACTGGAAATACATGGAGATAAACCATAAATAGAATCCTATAAACCAGCTTGCTCCCCAGAGTGGTGTTGCTTGAAGTCCAGTTAAATAAATTATTAATGATGAAATTACATTACCAGTCCATGAACTTTCTATTAATGGTGTACCTTGACAATATGGAGCCGTGCTATGTAAAGATGCCCAAGAAAAATTAGAAATGAAAGTTGAAGGTTCACAACTAACGAAGAGATTCGCCATTGCAAATATAATTGCCAATACATATAAAGGATACATTACAGCAATTTTTGATTTCACAAACGCGAATTTCTTTTGGATTAAACTAGGCATTAATATAGCTAAGGAAAAACCAGCTAATATAAAGAAACTGTTAACATGCCATTGGAATTGACGTAAATTATTAAAAGCATCCCATGAATTATTAGACCCAAAATGCATGAACATAACATAACATGCGAGAATGAATCTAAATCCTGCTATTGAGTCCCAATCTACCTTAGGTTTATCCGGTGAAATATTTTTAGTTAATATTTCTTTATTTGTATTTAAGCTGGAATTGGCTGGGGATTGGGTTGTAGTAATCTGAAGTGCTTGTGCCATGGAGTTGCGTTTGTATTTCTTGCTATTGGTCATTGGCAAATCTGTTTTGTTTGCGGTAGTCCATATAGAAGGAATTTTATGAATAGCAACTCCCTGTTCAATTAAAAATTTTCTTAATTGACCGGCCCATGTTTTTAAATTTTCCTTATCAAATTTGGGGTCGGAAGAAACAATTACGCAGCCAACTTCTTCTCCATAAATCTCAGAAGGAACGGGGAAGCAGATTGCAAGATCAATACCCGCGTAACCGATTAATTTATCTTCTATTTCACTTGGAGAGATTTGTTCTCCACCTCGTTTAATTAATTCTTTGGAACGACCCTTTAATGTCAAGTTACCGAGATTATCTATTTGTCCCAAATCTCCCGTTAAAAACCAAACCTGTTCTTTAATTGCATTTGGTAACTTCATTAAAAATCTAGAATTTTGATTAGCTTCTAAATTATCCTTGTATCCTGAAAAAACTGTATCTCCTGAAATAGCAATTTCACCAGTAACTCCGTATGGTTGTGGGAGTAGAGTTTCTGAATTAACAATTATTAAAGAAGCGATTAGTGGTACACCAACAGAACCTTCTTGAATATCCCAACTCATTTCGGTTTGGATAGGCTGCGAAATTGGCATTAATTCTGACATGCTATATGTAGGTAGGACAGGACAGTCATAAGTGCGCATTAGTGCAATTCGATCTTCTTCCCTAAGAGCTGCAGCGCCTGAACGTATTAGCCTTAAATTATGTTCAGTCCATATTCCATCTTCATTCAAATACTTTTCATTATTTTGCTTAAGATATTGTAAGGTAGCAACATGAATGGTGGGTACGCTAGAATACCATGTAGGTTGAGGGCTTGATTCTTTTAAAGCTTCAACCATTAATTGTGGATTGTATAGACCGTCACATGTAATTGCAGCACCAACTGATAAACTAGCTAGAATTGAAGCTGATATTCCTCCGATATGATCTAATGGCATCACGCTATAAGTAATATCAAACTCATTAATTCCAATACTATTCGCTAAGATCGTGCTATTTAGAACTAAATCCTTTTGTTTTAGAGGAACAATTTTTGGAGTAGAGGTAGTTCCAGAAGTTCGTAATAATAAACAGTCATTTTCTGCAGATGACAATAAAGGAGGTAAAGATTCAAAATCTTTTAATGAGTTTTTAAATCTAAATAGGCCAGGAGCCTCATTACCTAGTATTTGAACATAGTGGAGTTGTTTACTAAGTTCAGCACAATATTTCTCACAAGCAGTAATCACACTTTTGGCATTTACATTTTCAAAAATTACAATGTGATCTACTTGGAGTTGTTTTAAGGCTTCTAGTGTCTCGTTTTCTGTCATCGTTACAGAAAGAGGGACTGCACATGCCTGAGCTGCTATTGTAAGAAAAGTAACAGCACTTTCAGCACTACCACCTGGAGGGGCTACATAAGCTATAATTTCGTTGTCTTTAACCCCTATTCTTCGAAGATCACCTTCACCCTTTGGGCTAAGAAATGCTAGCATCTGACCATATGTAGTACATAAACTTTGATCATTATTACGTGCATGCCTAAATAATGGCGCAGTAGATGTCCTTTTAAATAGTAAATCTACAATAGTATGTGGCTGATCTTTAGTACTAATATATACTTGAGTTGCTTGGTACTCATCGAAAACTTCTAAAGAGCTAAAGGTGCAAGATGGTCTCAGCATACTGTTCGAACTGTTTTTTGGTACTTTATTTTCAAGCGACTCTTTTATACTTTTTTTAATATGATCCGGTACATTACTATTAATTTCATGTCCACCATCTAAATATATTACTTGACTTATAATACTGCTATTTTCTAGAACAAAATTTTCAGAATAACTTTTTTGAACATCATGTTTTCCGATTAAATAAATAATACTTTGTGTTTTAAAATCATCTTTTCTTTTCGATAGACCTGCTAATCTACGAAGCTCTGAGATTGAGAGAGTAGAACCAACACATGCATAAATTAAATTTTTAAAAGGAAGTTGTGTAGAAATATCAAAAGACAACTCTCTTCCTAAATGACTTTTTACTGCTTCAAGCAAAATGGGATCATTCGGTAGATTGTTGATTAAATCAATAATATAACCGCCTTGACTAAAACCATAACCTATATCAAATGGGCCATATTTTTCAATAACTACTAAAACTTTTATAATAGCTTCACAAATATTTTTTAAAAGAATTTCGCTATTAACTTCATGCCATTGAGCTTTAGGTGGTAACCAAGAATACCATTCTTCATTAATAATATTTGTTAATTCGGATAAACTAACTTCTGGTGTATCCACAGAAATAACACCATTAATATAGGTTATACTATAATTTTCATTAACAATTCCTAAATTTTGAAGTTGAAGCTCCGTAACTAATTTATTACTCCCCATTCCATGAAGAGCTAAAACTTTTTGTTGCACCGGTATTTCTTTATCAAACATTGTAGTTTCCGTTTTTAAAGAGATTTTTATAAAAACAAAAAATTTATAGTTTCATGGGGAAGAAAATCCCCATGAAACTATTATTCTTACTTTTGATAAAGAGCAACGATAGTGCTAGATGCCAAAGAGTGAGCTTTTACCATATAGCCTGTTAATGCTGCTGAAGCATTAGGTGGTAAATCTAGTTTTTCCGAAAGTGCATAAACAGTAAATTGATAGTGATGGATACCATGACCTTTAGGTGGGCAAGCACCACCAAAACCTGTTTGGCCATAATCATTTTTAATTTCAATTACATCTTTATTATTAAAATGTCCTGTACCAGAAGAAACAGAAGTGACTTCTAAAGGGATATTTACTGCCTGCCAGTGCCACCAGCCACTACCTGAAGGAGCATCTGGATCATAAGCCATAATTGCGTAGGCCTTAGTACCACTTGGTGCTCCACTCCATGATAATTGAGGAGATTTATTGCCTCCTTCACAACCAAAACCTTGAAACTCTTGGTCCTTTTTCATAAATTTATTAGCTGTAATATCACTACTTTTGAGCTGAAATTCTGCAGCCGATAAATGTGTGCATGTAATTAAAGGTAAAAGAAAAGCTAGAGCAATTTTATTCATGAGAATCTTGACTCAAAAAAAGGTAAAAAATTCTAATATTTATTGTTATTTAATTTTATCTACAATAAATCACTTTTTAGCTTAAATTAATCAAAATCGCTATTTGTTAGTTAATTAGACAAGTTATAACGTGTTTTTTATAAATTTTTGCTTTAACAAGGACTTCTCTTCTAAATGTACTATACTCTTTTTCTAAGCGGAATTTCATTATGATTGTATTGCCTCTAGTGTATGCCTTGTATAATTTAAAATTATTAAAATCGATCTTATTCTGTAAATAGTAAAAGAATGCCTTGAATATAGTTTCTTTTGCAGAAAATATACATGTTGCTGCTAAAAGATAATCAATCCCTGAGTTTTTAATTATTTTTAACTCTTGATAAGTATAAATTTTATCGTGTAATGCGAAAAAATCTAATTTACTAATGATAGGTTCTATATCAATCCCTAAGAAATTTACATTTTTTGATTGAGTAGCTATACATATTGCAATATTTTCACTGTGTGTTATTGAACCTATTATATTTAATGGGAAAATTGGTTCTTTGAATTTTCCTATTTCGACTTTTTGATAGAAGTAATCTTTCCTTATGGCAGATAATACTAACTGTGAAGCATAACGTCCTGCTAAAAATTCACTTTTTCTTTTTACTGTACATGGACTTAAACTATCAGGAAAAAAAATTGACATTTGATTAAACATTTGAATGTCAAATTCTTTAAATTCAAACTCACAATAGCCCATATATAAATTTAAATTCTGATTATAAAAAACCTTGTGTTTTTTTATAAAATAATTGGGAAGCGAACGATTACTATAGAAATTTAAGAAATTATTTAACACTATAAAATCATATCTTTATATTAAGTTTAGGGATAGCTGACCTATCCCTAAAATATTAATGTGCTAGGTCCTTTATTTCTTTAACTAACTTTGTAATACCTTGATATATATCTTTTAAGCTAGCTTTATCATCCATATAGGCAGGAGTAGTAACAAATAAATTTTGTTTATCTACTACACAGTCTGAGGTTTGACAGACATGGTGAATCGAGCCTGTTTTTTCAATTTCTTTAGCAATATTATCGTCAGAACCTAACGTAATATTTGGGTGTAAGTCTCCAAATGTAAGCGCCAAGAGCGCAGGAGAAATACATACTGCTCCGATAGGTTTCTTACTTTGGTGGAACGCTTTTAAAATTGAATTAATTTCAGAGTGTACACTTGCCTCTGCCCCTTTAAAGGCAAAAGTTGATAAATTTTTTGCGACTCCAAACCCACCCGGAAGTAAAAGACCGTCAAATTCACTTTTATCAAGTTTATCGAGTGATGAAATTTCACCACGGGCAATTCTTGCCGCTTCTTGTAAAATATTTCTGCTTTCAGCAGTATTTACTTCACCCTTTACATGATTCACAACATGAAACAAAGGTTCATCGGGTGCAAAAATTTGATATTCAATATTTGCTGCATCTAAAGCTAAGAGGGTTAAAACAGATTCTCTAATTTCAGAACCATCTAAATAACCACAACCCGATAAAATTACTGCTACTTTTTTCATCTACTTTCTTAAGAACCTTTTTTTAAGTGTGCAAAAGATCTTAAGTTTTCTTCCTGAAAAATTTTATACGCAGAATTGCCATAAATTCGCCTTAAGTGAGCATTTTGGTTTTACGTAGCTCACGAGGGGTAAGCCCAAACAAACTTTTAAATTGTTCTGTAAATCTAGATTGAGATTGATAGCCACATTGAAATGCAATGTCTCCAATACTTGTATTAGAGGTTTGAATTAGATGTAGGCCATATCCTAACCTCACTCTATTTCGGATGGCTTGAATACTATTTCCTTCGTTTTTAAGTTTTCTTCTTAGAGTGGAAGAGCTCATAAAAAGCTGAGAGGCAATGAATTCAACTGTTAATTCTGTAGATAAATGATCAGAAATTAATGACTGAACCTTCTCAGTTAAACTTGTATTTTTATTCATATTGGAAATATCCGTATAACCTGAATAATAAATAAGTTCTAAAAGCTCTCTTTTTCTAAACTTAAATGCAGAAGATGGGGCAATTGATGAGAAGTCTATAAATTGATGTAAAGCACTTTCTAAAAGAGGATTAAGTTGACCTTGAACATAATTTTTAGGGTTTCCTGAAGTCTTAGGAAGTTCATTAAAGTCTTCAAATTCAAAATCTATGAGAAGAGCATAATATTCCTCTTGATTTGGAATATTACGCATATCAATGCTTGAGCTATTAGAAAGAAATATAAAAGAACCTGAAAAACATTCTATATCACCTCTACTACCAAGTTCTTTTACACCCTTTAAAATCACTATAAGTAAAGGTTTTGCAATAGGAACATTTTTAATTCTTTGTTCTTGATAAGCAGAATAAATGGAAAAAGGTAATTTTACATAAGAATGATAGTTAATAGCTTTCTTAGTTGATGAAATCAGGTTATCCATAATAAATTATATACGCATTAAACATAATTTGTAGACAGATAAGCAGGGGGATAGAAAATGTTCTTATAATTATAATATATTTTATTTTAATATGAAACTAATAGATGAGGTAAAATAAAATTATTGTATATAAAAAAGCCTAAACCCATTAGGTTTAAGCCTCTTTAAATTTCAATTCTGGCGGTGAGAGAGGGATTCGAACCCTCGATACGCGCAAACGTATACACACTTTCCAGGCGTGCTCCTTAAGCCACTCGGACACCTCACCAAGGCGTGCGATAGTAACTAAAAAAACGAGTCCTGCCAAGATTTAAGACGAGCATTACAGAAAAAAAATAATAGAGGTGATAAGATTGCGCTAAAAATCATATTGGTTTAATTACACAATGCAAAATACGGCCAAAAAAGCGACCTTGCCTGCCACGGCTTTGGCAGCTCTTGGAGTGGTCTTTGGAGATATCGGAACAAGTCCGCTCTATGCCTTGAAAGAGTCCTTCCATGCAGCGCATGGGTTGGGAATTCAGCCTGAAAACGTATTAGGAATTTTATCTATTATTTTTTGGTGCTTAATGCTGATCATCAGCATCAAGTATGTCGCGATTGTCATGCGTGCAGACAACAATGGCGAAGGCGGGATCATGGCCTTACTCGCATTGAACTTACGTAAAGCCAAAATTGCCGACAACAAAAAAATCTACATGATTGCCATTGGATTTATCGGTGCATCGCTGTTTTTTGGTGACGGTATTATTACCCCAGCCATTTCGGTATTGTCAGCTGTTGAAGGCCTGTCTATTGCAACCGATGTGTTTGACCCATTCATCATGCCGATTGCGATTACCATTATCATCTCTTTGTTTTTAGTGCAAAAACACGGTACGGCCTTTGTCGGTAAGTTTTTTGGCCCGATCACGATGGTATGGTTCTTATCTTTAGGATTATTAGGTCTTCATAGCGTCATTCAGACCCCTGTGGTGTTAGGCATGTTTAGTCCGCACTGGGCCATTCAGTTTATCTATCACCATCCAATCATGACATTCTTTGTGATGGGTGCTGTAGTGTTAACGGTAACTGGTGGTGAAGCACTTTATGCCGATATGGGCCATTTCGGACCAGTGCCGATTCGTATGGCTTGGTTCTTTGTAGTGTTGCCGTGTTTGGTTTTAAACTACGCAGGACAGGGCGCATTATTACTCAGAGACCCAGCGGCAATTGAAAACCCGTTCTATTTATTGGTTCCGCAATGGGCACTTTACCCAATGATTATTATGGCGACCATGGCAACGGTAATTGCCTCTCAAGCTGTAATTTCTGGGGTGTTTTCTCTTGCACGCCAAGCGATTCAATTGGGTTATTTACCACGTTTAAGTATTAAACATACTTCTGAATCTGAAGAAGGCCAGATTTATATTCCTTTCTTAAACTGGTTACTTTTAATCGCAATTATTATCCTAATTTTGATCTTCAAAAGCAGTTCGAACCTTGCAAGTGCGTATGGTTTAGCTGTGACCTTGACCATGCTCTGTGACACGATTTTGGTTGCCGTATTTATCTACTCGGCTTGGAAGTGGAGCTTGCCAAAAGTGCTGCTCCTGATTATTCCGTTCTTTGTTTTAGAGTCGGTATTGGTCGGTGCAACTTCACTTAAAATCTTGTCAGGCGGTTGGGTGCCGTTACTCATTGGTGCGATTGCTGTGACCATCTTAATGACATGGAAACGTGGTCGTGAGCTTACTTTTGCTAAGCTTGAACATGACACTTTGGCTCTAGATTTGTTTGTGAAAAGTATTGGTAATAGCGTGCACTGGGTGCCGGGTGATGCAGTCTTTATGACAGGTACACCGAACGTTGTGCCACATGCCATGCTGCATAACATCAAGCACAACAAGGTACTGCATCAGCGTAATATCTTGGTCACTGTAGTGATTGAAGATGTACCATTTGTTGCGCCAGAAGAGCGTATTACGACAGAAACTTTAGCTGAACATTTCTTCCGTATTAAAATCTTCTACGGTTTTAAAGATGAAATGAATGTACCAAAAGCACTGATGCAAGCCTATGAGCAGCTCGGTCTTGAATATGACTTGATGCACATCAGCTTCTTTATTTCCCGTGATCGTATTGTTCATTCGGTGGGCGATGGTATGTCTCCATGGAGAGAAAAACTGTTTATCTCTATGCAGCGTAATACCAGTCCGGTGAGTGACTTCTACCAGATTCCAACCAACCGTGTGGTTGAGTTAGGTAGTCAAATCGAAATATAAAAATTGATGTAATAAAAAAACCAAGACATCAGTCTTGGTTTTTTTATGGCTCGGATTATTGAGCTTGTTGCATAGGTGCATCTGCTGGTAAAGCACCGTCTTTTGCCATCGGGTCTGCCGACTGACTTGGATCTGCCGGAGGCGGTGGAGTATTCGGATCTTGTGGCGCTGGAGGCGCTTGGTTCGGTGCAGGTGGTACTGCATCAGTTGGTGCTGCTGGTGGCGCCATTTCACCGCCTGCTGGAGGCGCTGGTGGAACGTCCGCAGGAATAGGAGCACCTGTAGGCGCTGCATTTGTTGGTGCAGCAGAAACTTGCTGTACTTGTCCGCTATTGACTAAATCGCTAATAGAGCCTGGTTGGCCATTTACGGTTGTGGTTACTTTTACTTTAGACAAACTTTCTAAAGTATCTCCTGGCTGGACTGCTGGCTCAGCCAAAGCGGCCATACTACATAATCCCGTGATTACGCCAATACCAATAATCTTTGAATGGATCATTAAGTGGACTCCGATTATATTTTTATCCAAATTTGTGGAGCTAACCATGTCATAAGCAATCAGTGTTTTTCAACGAAAGATACGCAATTGGCGCAATTCAATAGCCAAAGGCTCTCATAATTCCAACAGATTGTTACGTAATGGGTAATGGAGTTACAAAAAAGATGACCATGTTTTAACCATTTGAAAGATAAGAGATATACTTAAAAAAGCAGGATTGTTAAGCTGCGTGTGGACAGTGGTATTGATAGAAACATGGCAAGTAAAAAACGTAGTAAAGGTACAAACTCATTCTTTATAAGTCAGCATTTTGGCAAGATTATTCTTGCTTGTATTGCTGCGGGAAGTTTTGCGATTGCTTTTGGTAGTGAAAAGATTTCGCAGTGGTTTTCACCTTTAACAACTAACTCGACTTGTCTTAATCAGTTCTATCGTGAAGTTCCACCTGCTTTAAATAAAGACAGCCTAAAAAAAGACAGTTATCCACTGTGCTTTAATGGCTTTAACGTTTTGTATTCAGGTATTTCTAAAACGCCGTTATGGTCGGCAGAGCATTTAAATGCAGAACGTTTAAGTGTCAAAATTAAGCGTGAAGATAACTTCCATGAAGAAACCCGCGTTGATCAAAAACATCGGGCACTATTAAGTGACTATCGCGGTTCAGGCTATGACCGTGGGCATATGGCGCCAAATGGTGATATGCCAAATAAAGAATCCCAATCTGATAGTTTCTCGCTCAGTAACATGGTGCCGCAAGCGCCTAAAAATAACCAAGAAGTCTGGCGTAAGCTCGAAGAAGCCACCCGTGCCATTGCCACTAAACAAAAACAAGATATTTATGTGGTGACAGGTCCTGTTTTTGAAGGCAAACGTCTTAAGACGATTGGGCAGGGTGTAATTGTTCCAACCGCAGTTTATAAAGCGGTGTATATGCCAAAAACTGGGGCGATCGGCGCTTATTACGCACCTAATAATAACTCTCTACAAGTGAAGGTTGTGAGTGTTTGCTACCTTGAGGAGCGTTTAGGCGTCAACCTGTTCCCGCAGTTAACTGAGCAACAAAAGCGTAATGTCTATCGCCTACCTTTAACAGCGAGCCAAGTTAAACCAAATCAAAAGCTCGACTATTTGCATTGGGATGGTGAAAGCCAGTGTGAACAAGACCTAAGCGCTGACCAAATTCAAGCGCTACAAGATCAGTTTAAAAAGCAAAAAACTGGTTCTTCGGAGCCAATGGAAGCAAAAGTTCCAACAATTGATGAAGAAACCAGAAAGGCGATTGTGAAACAACTGGTAGAAGCCTTAGTGAACTATTTCTTGCAAATAATGAAATAAGCAGCTTTTTTGATTGTTGTTGCAATACTCTAATTGTTTAAAATAGAATCTATAGACAGATCTGTCTATAGATTCTATTTTAATAAGGACAATAACAATGTTTGCCTCGATGTTTCTTTTTTCATTTGCAATGTCTATTACCCCAGGCCCAGTCAATACTGTCATTTTATCGACCAGTTTAAATCACGGTTTAAAAAGATCTCTTCCCTATATTTCAGGGGCCACAATTGGTTTTACCTTGCTTTTAATTTTTATGGCATTTGGTCTTCAGAGTTTATTAACTCAGTTTCCTGTTGTATTAAAAATTCTTGCAGTTTGTGGAACGCTATTTGTTTGTTATATCGGGATTAAAATTATTCTTTCTGCTGCAAATATTTCTATTTCCAGTGTTCCTGTTGAACAGATGATTGTTCCCAATTTTAAAGATGGGTTCTTGTTACAGTGGCTGAATCCCAAAGCTTGGTTGGCTTGTGTGTCAGGCATTACCATGTTTACCAGCATTGAAAACCCGCAGTCGTTGCCGATCTTTATCGTTATTTACTTTTTTACTTGCTATGCGTGTTTGTTCTTTTGGGGGTTCTGTGGTGATAAATTTTCAGTGGTGCTCAATCAGGGCAATCGTTTGAAATATTTTAATATCTTGATGGGCGCTTTTTTAATTTTATCTGCTCTTTTAATTTTGATCGATTTTTTTTAAATTGACCGTATTACACTGTGACGATATAACAACGAGACAACACCTATGTTTAAGCCATTTGAAAAGGGTACAGAGTCTTCTTCAATTGAAGATTTAACATTAGAAAATGATGTTGATTGCGTCAGTATTTATGGCAACTTGCAAATTACCAAAGACAAAGTTGGGTTAGAACAGGCAAAGGCATTGCAGAGCTTTTTAAACGAAGTGGTTACGGCTTTGGAAAAAGAAGAATTACCTGAGAAAATTGAACGTCTAGCTGAACAAGAAATTAATAATCCGTTTTTGTAATTTATGCATGCTATGCGTAATATTTAACATGGGCGTGCTGCCATACAGTCTTTAGTATCACGTTACGTCTTATTGAGTGTGTATAGACATTTCTTACTTTTGAAAGACCAAAAGTAAGCAAAAGTCTTTTGTTGATCAGAGGGTACTTCCGTGTACCCCTGCTCAACAGGTGACATCCATGTCACCCACCGCGATAGTAGATTGAGTCTAAGAAGAGTTAATCCTTATCCCCAGCAACTACCTTATAAATAATTGCCCCAATCACAGCCCCTAGAATCGGTGCCACCCAGAACAACCACAATTGACTTAACGCAGCAGTTTCAGCAAAGAACGCAACGCCTGTACTACGTGCAGGGTTTACCGAAGTGTTCGTCACTGGAATACTGATTAAGTGAATGAGTGTTAAGCCCAAACCAATCGCGATAGGAGCGAAGCCAGCAGGTGCACGACCATGTGTTGATCCTAAAATAATGATTAAGAAGAAAGCAGTAAGAACGACTTCAATAATGAAAGCAGAACCTAAGCCAAACTTGTTTGGTGATAAATCTCCGAAACCATTTGAAGCAAAACTACCAACACCGCTAAAGCCCGCTTGGCCTTGAGCAATAATATAGAGAACAAATGCAGCAGCAGTCGCACCGACCACTTGAGCAACGATATAGGGAATTAAATCTTTAACATCGAAGCGGCCACCGACCCAAAGGCCAACACTTACCGCGGGATTAAAATGTCCGCCTGAGATATGCCCTAGAGCATAAGCACCTGTGAGTACGGTTAAACCAAAGGCAAGGGCTACACCTGCAAAGCCAATACCAAGTTCAGGGAAAGCTGCGGCTAATACTGCGCTACCACAACCACCAAAGACTAGCCAAAACGTACCTAGGAATTCAGCAAAATATTTATTCATTGTGATTACTCATCTATTGATGTATTTTTTAATTAGTGTGAAATATGTCACAAAAAATTAAGCATGTGACTATATGAAATTTTTGTTTTCAGTGTTGTTTTAATCAAGAAAAGATTTGTAAGTTTTGGTTGGTTATTCTTTGTCTAAAAATTGATCCCTCCATTGCTGGGGTGTTTGATTGGTCCAATGTTTAAATGCTCTTTGAAACGCACTTTGTTCTGAATAACAAAGTAAAAGTGCGATCTCTTGTAAGCTTAAATGCGGATCTTTTAAATATTCGGTTGCAAGCATAAAGCGCACTTGCTGAACGCGTTCCTGAAAGGTGGTGTCTTGTTGTTGTAAGTGTCGTTGGAGTTGTCGAACTGATAGGCCTAATTGAGCAGCAATATGTTCAATTTGATATTGATTCTTTTGTAGCCCAGTCAAAATTGAATGCTGTAAACGCTGATCAAGTTGGGTCGAATTTGGTAATTGCTCTAAAAGCGCTTGTGCTTGCTGAACCAATAGTTGCTGTAAGGTATGGTCGGCGCTACTAAGCGGCTTATGAATTTCTGTAATTGGAATGAGTAACTCTGTACGTGGTTGGCTAAAACGAACGGGACATTGAAAGTATTGTTCGTAGACTCTAATATTTTTAGGGGCAGCATTTAAGAAACGTACTTCATGTAAATGCACGTCTTCATGAGACATAAAAAGACGTAAGAACTGAATCACCAACGCAATCGCGATTTCATCGGTAAGCTGGGTAGGGTGTAGCTCAGTCGCTTCCCAGCGAATAGAACCATATCTCCCTTGTAGCTCAACCACTAATGGGCTCCCGTCATAAATCAGACGGTGAAAATCATGATAGCGAATTAAGGCTTCACCTAAGTTGTCGCAAGAGAGCGCGAGGTAAGCAATAATCCCTAAGTGTTTGGGTTGCACATATTTGGCAATTTCTAGCCCTAAACCCGGCTTCGGGTCTAGTTTATAAATCACTTCTAATAGATCACGCCAAACGACGTAGTCAAAGCGTTCCAGATTTTGAATTTGTTCTAATTGTTCAGGAATAGCTAATTGATTGGCTTCGCAATAAGCTTTTAATAGATGTCCCAGCCCTCCATACACTGAGCCTGTATAATTCTTTAGTTGTGGCATCCCTAACCACCTCTTTCTTGTCGTGATTTGTCAATGAAACCATAAATTCTGGTCAATACCTAGCATAACGAATTTTATATGCTGAATAAAAAGAAAAAGGAGTTAGGTGATGTTAAAAGGGTTTATTGCCGGAATTGCGGTTGCGAATGCATTTGAATGGGTGGCGCATAAATATATTTTGCATGGTGTACACCGTGTGGGACAACCGCGCTATAGCCCAGTACCAAAAAGCATGGAATCTCATTGGGCACACCATCGTGAAGTCCGTAAACAACAATTTCATGATGATTGCTATGTTGAGGGCGTAAGAAACTGGCGAACTAAAAATGAGTTAATTTCGCTTGCTGTGGTGGCAACCGTTTCAAGCGCAATTTTCTATCCATTTTCAAAAGGCATGGCACTCGCAGCTTGGTACAGTGCTGGAAATTATTATTATATTCATCGCCGTGCACATTTAGAGCCTGAATGGGCAAAGCGTAAAATTCCATGGCATTACGACCACCACATGAACTCTAATCAAGACGCCAATTGGTGTGTGACCAAGCCTTGGTTTGATTATGTGATGGGAACACGAGTGGTGTCTTCGGCAGATTTAAAAGAACAAAACCCTTCGGGTATTCGGTTGCCTACTTTATTTGCTAAACCGTTAACTCAAGCTGTAGAAAAAATCTTTCCAGCAAAATGGGTCGAGAAAAAAGAAAAACTAGAACTTCCTAGTGAAGTGAAAGAAATAGATGGTGCGGCATAAAAAATAAAGGGGCATATCGCCCCTTTAATTATGATTAAGCTTACAAGCGCATTTCGATGCCTTGTTCAGCCAAATATAGTTTAGCTTCCGGAATCGTATATTGACCAAAGTGGAAAATACTTGCTGCCAATACTGCATCGGCACCACCTTGTAAAATACCATCTGCAAGGTGTTGTAAGTTACCTACACCGCCTGAGGCAATGGTTGGAATGGTAACGCGGTCATTAATAGCACGCATTAAAGCAATATCGTAACCCGCTTTAGTACCGTCGGCGTCCATACTAGTAATCAGCAACTCACCCGCACCGTAGTCAGCCATTTTTACAGCCCATTCAATGGCATCAATACCAGTTGGTTTACGGCCACCATGAGTAAAGATTTCCCATTTGTTGTCGCCAGTTTTTTTGGCATCAATCGCAACTACAATACATTGCGCGCCAAAGTGCTGTGAAGCTTCTTGAACAAATTCCGGATTAAATACGGCAGCCGAGTTAATACTCACTTTATCTGCACCGGCATTTAATAACGCACGAATATCTTCAACCTTACGTACACCACCACCGACAGTTAATGGCACAAATACAGTCTCGGCCATACGCTCAACAGTACGGTAAGTGGTATCGCGTCCATGATGTGTAGCGGTAATGTCTAAGAAAGTAATTTCGTCTGCACCTTGTTCGTTATAGCGACGTGCCACTTCAACAGGGTCGCCAGCATCACGAATATCGAGGAATTGAACGCCTTTAACTACGCGTCCGTTATCAACGTCTAGGCAAGGAATAATACGTTTAGCAAGCATAGCTTTTTCCAAAAATAATCGCCGTTGGTGAAAGTTCCTACACAGGCGCTACACCTTCATGGAGGGAAGAGGTATTCTATCAAACTTCACAGATGTTTTTTGCAGGTTTTCCATGTCGGTTTATACCCCGTTGAGTTTAGATGAAGTTCGCACCTTTGCTGCACCTTATGGATTAGAGGTGTTGGAGCTGAACCCAATTCAGGGAGGTATTCAAAACACCAATTATTTTTTGGTTGATGTAAACCGCAAACAATATGTACTCACCGTGTTTGAAGAGTTAGATGCACAAGGGGCGGGCGAACTTATTCCTGTACTTGAGCAATTAGGGACACATGATGTACCCGTTGCAGTGCCGTTAAAACATAGCGGTCAAGCGGTTCATGTTATTGCAGACAAGCCTGCACAAATTGCACCACGTTTAATGGGCCACCATCCCATGCAAACCACAGTAGCGCAAGTTGCAGCGATTGCAGATGCACAGGCGAAACTGCATGTGGCTTTACAAGATTTTCCACTTGAACGTGAATATCGACGTGATCATCAATACTGGACAGGTGTTGCAGAACAGCTGAAACCAAGCATGACTCAAGATGACCAAACTTTACTTGAGCAGGTCTATCAAGCTTTTAATGCGAAAACAGCGCAGTATTCAAATCGACCAACAGGTTTTATTCACTCTGATTTGTTCCGCGACAATACTTTGTTTGAAGGTGAGCAATTACAAGGTATTCTAGATTTTTACGAGTTAAATCAAGATGAGTTGCTGTTTGATATTGCGATTACCATTAATGATTTTTGTACCGAATATCCGGCAGCGCATTTAAACTCAGACAAAGTCGACGCTTATTTAGCGGCATACCAAAAAGTTCGTGCGCTGACTTCAGATGAACTTGCATGTTTAGATGTATTCTTGGCAATGGCAGCGTGCCGTTTTTGGTCAATGCGTTTGCAAGTTGCTCAAAAAAATAAAGAAGAAGGACGTACCGGCGATGACATTTTGCAAAAAGACCCGCAAGAAATGCGAGCAATGATGCAAGACCGTTTAAGTCATGTAAAAGCATAAAAGGGAATAAACATGCGAGATCAGGGGCGTTTAGTCGAATGGTTCGACGAAAAAGGTTATGGCTTTATTCAGCCGGATGATGCTGAAAAAGAGCGAGTCTTTTTGCATATCAAAGATTTTGCACGCCCCGGACCTCGGCCAATTATTGGATGTGCACTGGAATATCGGGTGATTCTCGATGAACGAGGCCGTTTTCGTGCTCAGCAGGTCACCTATTTAAAAGCATCTCAAACCCGAAAAGCGTCAAAGCCTGCAAAAGCAGAATCTTCCTTTCAAGCTAACCCTTGGTCTGCAATGCAAATGGGGATCGTGTTTTATTTCGTTTTAATGGGAATTATGAGTTTTATCCATATTTTACCCGCCTATACCTTATTGTTTATTTTAATGATGAATGCTTTAAGTTATTGGCTCTATTCTCAAGATAAAGAAGCCGCACAATTGGGTAATCGCCGTGTACCTGAACAAACATTGCACATTGTTAGCTTTTTAGGAGGTTGGCCAGCTGCATGGTGGGCACAACAAAAACTGAGACATAAAACACAAAAACAACCCTTTCGTAAGATTTATTTTTGTACCATATTCTTTCATTTACTTTTGATTTTGTGGCTAATTTCTCCCTTAAACGTATTGCGGGGCTCATAAAAGTAAATCGTTTTAATAAACTTGAGAGGTATAAAAATGAATAGTTCTATCGACCAAGATCCAAATCGTACTTTAACACTTATTTTATATGTACTTTATATTGTTGCCATTTTTACAGGCGGCTTACTTGCGGTTATTGCTTTAATTATTAACTACGTAAAACGTTCTGATGTACAAGGCTCGATTTTTGCGAGCCACTTTACATGGCAAATCAGAACATTCTGGTGGTATCTCGCTTGGAATATTATTGCCTTTTTGCCGTTTATTTTCTTGTTCTTTACAGGTGAAAATACCGACTTGTTTGCAGGAGTTGCAATCTCATCGACCGTATTCTGTGTGGGCGTAATTGGTGCTGCGTGGATCTGGATTGTATATCGTGCAATTCGTGGTTTGATTGCGCTAAATGATAACCGTCCGATGTATCAATAAATTATGATTATTGAACATGTACATTTGAGTATAAAGTCTGGGCAAAGTGAAGCATTTCTTGAAGCATTCGAGCAGGCTAAACATATTGTTTATCCAATGGAAGGCTTTAATGCGGTCCAACTGATTAAGCATGCAACTGACCCACATCATTATATTTTAATGATTTTCTGGGATGAAATTGAAAACCATACAGAAGGGTTTAGAAAGTCTGAGGCTTATCAAGAATGGAAAACTTTGCTCCATCCATTTTATGACCCAATGCCGACGGTTGAGTACTACCAACCGTGTAGGTTATTGAAGAAAAAATGATAGATAGTAAAAAAGAGAGCGTTAAGCTCTCTTTTTTTATTCTCGAATTCTTTTAGCTTTTTTAATTGGTAACTTAATTTTTAACTCACTGACTAAAACGCCTAAGACTACTAAAGCACCGCCAAAAAGGGCAATCATTGGCAAACGCTCACCTGCAATTCGGCCAATAATGCCCGCCCAAACAGGTTCGCCTGCATAAATAATTGCAGCACGTGAAGGATCAACCACACGTTGAGCCCAGTTCATAACAAATTGAATGAGTGCACTCGCTAAACCTAACGCAATAGCAATCAGTACTAGGGGCCATGAAAATGCTGGAATCGTATGTTCACCCACCACAGGCATGATAGCGAAAGAAAGTAGAGAAGCGACACCAAGTTGAATGATTGTGACGCGGCGTAAATTTACCTTTCCAGCAAAGTAGCTAATAAAAATAATTTCTAAAGCAATCGCAAAGGCACCCAGGATTGTTAAAAGCTGACCAAAACTTAAGGAAATTTGTTCAAAACCATTGCCCGTCAATAAAACAAGGCCAGCAAAGGCAAGAGCGGCTCCCACCCAAGTCATGATATGGGGAGTTTTTCTAAAGATGAGCCACATTAAAATAGGAACAAGCGGAACGTATAGCGCCGTTAAAAAAGCGGATTCACTACTCGGAATGGTTTGTAGGCCAATGGTCTGGGTGCCGTAGCCTGCCGCAATCACAAGACCAATCGCGCTACCAGCGCCTAAATCTTTTAAAGTAACACCTTTCATACTTTTTAATGAGATAAGAAGCAAAGTAAGAGCTGCTACAGCAAAACGACAGCCTACAAAAAACATAGGTGATGCAAAATTCAGCGCATACTGCACAGTAAGGAATGTTCCTCCCCAAATGATCGTAATCAAAATGAGGGCTAACTGTGGGGCTTTGCTTGAACTCAGAGAAATTGGTGACATACTCAAGTTAAATTAAATTGTGCAATATACTGCACATATTGCGCTATTCTTGTATTTTGTGCAATATATTGCTCAAATTTTCTTACTAATCCATTCTATGAGCCAGTCGAGTACCGTTTTACAGCACGTAGGCACAAATATTCGTTCATTAAGAGATGAGCGAGATTTGAGTCAACAAGATTTGGCAGATCAGGCAGGTGTGAGTAGACGAACCATTGCTGCTTTGGAAACTGGACAGGTCAATATTAGTTTGGCCAAACTCGATGCGATTGCAGCAGTGTTGGGTGTGGATTTTAAAACGATTGTGAGTGCACCTGAGCATAAAGAACATGCTGTAGTAAATGCACTCGCTTGGCAGGGTAAAGATGAAGAAAGTAAAGCAACCTTGCTCGCTTCAGTTCCATCTCGTTCCCAAGTTGAGCTTTGGATATGGTCTTTGGCAGTGGGAGAGTCTTACGTGGCGGAAGCAGATGCAGACGGATGGCAGGAAATTATTTACGTATTAGAAGGTGAGTTGACCATACAATTTACTGACAGCAAAAAAATAATACCAGCTGGTTCATCTTTTATTTTTGAAAGTTCTGTTACTTATACCTATATCAATAGTGGTAACCAAGTGCTTAAATTTACTCGTAATGTGGTGTATTGATTTGGAATTTAAGCTTTTTAATAAAATATATGTTTTTAAAATTTATGCAGTTTATTGAAGGCATATATGATGTATATGACCTATCTTAAAAACCTGTGAATTCAATTTAAACAAAAAATACGAATAAGAATAAATAAGGCAAGTTATGATATTTCGTGTGTAATGAAATTATTTTTAACTCGTTTTAATAGAAAAAAGATACAGAAATGAAGTTCTTATTAAGTTCACAAGATATTCAAAACTATAAATTTTTATGGCAGGTTTCTAAAGAAAATTATAAGAAGCAGAAAGGGAGTATGTTTCTCATGTTTTTATTAGTAACGTTTACAGCATTCTTTACGACATTATTGCCATACCTATTAAAAATTATTATTGATTACTCTGCACAGGCATATAACTTTCCACTAGATATTCGACTTCCATTTAATTTCTTATATCTAATCGTACTCGCTTATGCTGCAGCATGGTTAGCAAATGAGTTATGTAATTGGACGAAAAATATTTTTAGTGCTTATTTGATGGTTGATTTCAAAGGAGCATTAATTTTTGCGGGGTTAAAAAATTATTTAAATCTTAAAAAAGATGAGCAAGATCAAATTGAAGCTGGAACAGTCATCAGTGATCTTGCAAGAGGAAGTTCTGCTTTTGGTGAGATAAATCTAACGTTGCTGCTTCATTTGGGGCCAATCATTTTTCAATTGGTTATGATCTTTGCAGTTTTATTTACAACTATTAGCTTACTTTTTAGTATCAGTTTTTTATTGGTAGCTATCGTTATTTTTTTAGTTTCCTTTCATATAAATAAAAGAAGTAGTTCTTTATTTGATTCGATGTATCAACAAGATAATCAGGTAAATAGCGATTTGATACATCAGATCTCAAATTCATATGAAATTAAAGTAAAAAATGCAGTACCGTTTCAATTGTCAAAATTTAATACCACATTAGACTCATTCATCAAAACAGCTAAAGATAGGAATAAAAAAATAGGGCTATTGATGATTTCTCAATTGTTCCTGATCTTTTTGTTTTTACTCTTTTTTATGTTATTTACAGTCTTTCTTTCAACTGAAAAGCAGCTTACACCGGGTGCTTTCGTATTGATAAGTACTTATATTATTCAACTCACCAATCCATTTTTAGCGGTTTCTCAAAGCTTGATGCGTTTAAATGGTAACTTTGTCGCCTTAGCAAAATATCGAAAATACTTTAATCTCAATAAAGAAAATTATACGCATTCTATCGTTCAAGACTCCAACGTTCTCTTTCAATTTATAAATGCTAAATTTTTACTTGGGAAAAGAGCCGTAGATCATTTTAATTTAACAATATTAGCCAATAAAACGTATGTCGTGATTGGGCCAACTGGCTTGGGAAAGACTTCTCTAATGAATTATTTAATGGGTGTCTATCAGATTCAATCAGGGCAGCTTTGCTATAAGAATATTGATATTAGCCAAAATTTCTCTAAACATATTTTTGATGAGGTTGTTTACGTTGCACAGCAACCAGTTATTTTCCCTTATTCCCTTAGAGATAATTTAGTTTATAACTCCTCGCACATATATGAAGATTCTTACTTACTTCAGATGCTTGATCAATTTAATCTATTACATATTTTGAAAAAACATCGACTAACGCTCGATGATGATTTAACTGAAATTTATAAGAATTTTTCAGGAGGAGAAAAGCAAAGAATTTGCATTCTTCGAGGTCTTTTAGCTCGCCCGCAGCTCATCATCCTAGACGAACCGACTGCCGCCTTGGATGTAGATACTGCAAAAAATATACTTGAATATATTCAGCAGGTTGTTCCATCCGTAATCATGATTACACATTCGCCCTATGCAATGGAAATTGCGGATGAGGTAATCGATTTAGAAAAGTTATTAAACTAAAGATAATCAAAAATAAAAAAGAGCCTAAAGCGGCTCTTTTTTACATCTTAAAAATTAAAGACGGTTTTCATCTAACAAAAGCTGAGCTTCACGAAGGTTTAAAGTACCTTCATAAATTGCGCGGCCTGTAATCGCACCTAAAATACCCGGTTGACCTTTTAAGTTACGAACGTCATCAAGGTTGGTTACACCACCAGAAGCAATTACTGGTAAGCCTGAGTATTGAGCCAAGTTTACAGTTTGCTCAACGTTTACACCTTGCATCATGCCGTCACGAGCAATGTCTGTATAAACAATGCTAGACACGCCTGCATCAGCAAAGCGTTTCGCTAAATCAGTTGCTTTCACATCAGTAACGTTTGCCCAGCCGTCAGTTGCAACCATACCATTCATGGCATCAATACCAACAATGATGTGGCCTGCGAAACGTTTACAAGCTTCTTCTACAAATTCAGGCTCTTGAACGGCTTTAGTACCGATAATGACAAACGTCACGCCAGCTTCTAAATAGTGTTCAATGGTTTCTAATGAGCGAATACCACCACCAATTTGAATTGGTAATTCTGGCTGAGCTTTAGCAATCGCTTCAACAACAGGCTTATGAATAGGCGTACCTGCGAAAGCACCATTCAAATCAACCAAATGCAAACGGCGCGCACCTTCATTTACCCAATGCTGGGCAGTTGCAACCGGATCGTCAGAGAAAACGGTATCGTCTTCCATACGCCCTTGTTTTAAACGCACACATTTACCATCTTTCAGGTCAATTGCTGGAATGATTAGCATGCTTCCGCTCCTTGCTTCATCATGATTATGAAATTGTGCACATCTTAGCAAAGTATTGATCAATCGCTAAGCCTTAGAAAAGACTTTTATTACTTTACGCTTGAAGTGCGGTTTGAATAGTTTGTGAAATGTGAGCGGGTAATAGTTTTTGGTTTCTGAGCTCTTCAAATACGAGTAATGCAGCATAAGCATCAGCGGCGGCATAATTTATTTGCTGAGATGTAAGTGGCTTTCGTGCCCAGTTTGAAGTTCCGACTTTTTTCGACTTTGCGAGATATTGTCCAAATAACAGTGCTACCGCTTTTTGTAAGCCCATTTGCTGTTTAAAACCAAAGTGACTAAACCCTTTGGCAAGGTCCACACCACTTTCTAGCTCTATACCTTTTTTATGAAAAATGTGCTTATCATTTTTAAGGCCAAAACCGACTTTAATTTGCTTCTGGTTAGATAAAATGGGCTGCAAGAATTTTAAAGTCGATGAATTGACATGAAATAAATAGGCTTTTTGTGCTGTAGCAAGTTGAATCAAGTGTGGACCAGTTGAGATTTCACCCACTTTAAATGTAGGTTTAGATTCAGAATCAAATCCCAAAATTGCAGCGTTTTTTAATTCTTCTTCAATACTTTTGCATTGCTCAATATTTTCAATCACCACAATATTATGGTGGTTAAGATTTTTAAAAGGAGGAAGCTGCTGAATAGAGGCTTTATCAAGGAGGGCAACGGCTTCGGACATATTTAACAGCGTACAAATGAATTGGGCTATTCACTTTATATATGAATAAAGCCTAGAGGACTAGGCTTTATGAATGTCTTTAAAAATTACTGAGACTGAGAAGGTGTACCAATGACCACACTTTCACTTTTCTCGACATAGCCTTCATAGGTCGGAGACATGATTGTGGCAACGACAGCAAAAACCAAAGCAAGTGGAATTAGGACAATATAAATCCAGCCTAAAACGCGTTCCCAACCAGGAGTAGGGCGCTGTGGGCCATAATCATTATTGCCTTCTGTACCTTTTGCCGCAAAGAGATAGATCATAAAAATGAGGTTTACGGCAGGGATCAGCATCAGTAATGATAGCCATCCTGTATTATTGCGGTCGTGCAAGCGGCGGATGGTAAATACAAAGCTTACATAGAGGCAAACAATATAGAGAATGGCGATAACAATCATGCCTGCCGTAGAAAGACCGGTTAGTTCCTGACTAGATGTAAACCCAAAAGTAAAAGCGATGATGACAACGGCGATACCGATGACGAATGAAAATAAGAATGTCCAAGCAGCATAAGAGAGTCGCCCAAAACGACCACTAGCTTTAAAGGGGGAATCTTGTTGAAGTGGCTGATTTTCAAAAGGTGAATTCATTTTGTTTTCCTGATCATTTGGTTTTATTTAGAAGTATAAATATTCAATATTTTGTTGAATAAAACATCATTCTATAAATGATTAGTTATTATTGTAAATAAAAAAAAGATCAGGCCATCTCGACCTGATCTTTTTCAGTTTTAAATCAGATTAAATATTCCATTCCACAAAGTTTTTAAGTAACTGCAAACCAGCAGTATGACTTTTCTCTGGGTGGAATTGAGTCGCGAATAAATTATCTTTGTGGATGGCTGTGCAGAAGTTCACACCATACTCACAAGTCGCAGCCACAACGCTTTCATCTTTTGGTTCGACATAGTAACTATGTACAAAGTAGAAGCGAGCATCTTGTTCGATGTTGTTCCACATTGGATGGTTTGAGTCCATTTGGTGAACTTGGTTCCAGCCCATGTGCGGTACTTTTAAACCTTCCATTTGAGGGAAATGTTTTACTACGCCATCAAAAATACCTAATGCATCTACACCGCCATTTTCTTCAGAACTTTGTAGCAATGCTTGCATACCTACGCAAATCGCAAGAACAGGTTTATTAAAAGCAGCTTTACGTACGACTTCATCAATACCTGCTTCACGCATACCCTGCATACAGTCACGCATTGCACCAACACCTGGAAAAACAATTTTGTCGGCTTGTGCAATTAACTTTGGATCATTGGTCACATCGACTGTAGCGCCCACGTGCTCAAGTGCTTTAGCCGCTGAGTGTAGATTGCCCATGCCATAATCAAGTAACGCGATACGTGTCATTAGAGGCTACCTTTTGTCGATGCAATCGTATTTTCTGCACGTGGATCAACTTCACATGCCATACGTAAAGCACGAGCAAGTGCTTTGAACACACTTTCAATTTGATGGTGGCTATTTTTACCTTTCAAATTATCGATGTGTAAGGTCATAAGCGCATGGTTTACGAAGCCTTGGAAAAACTCAGAAAATAAATCGACATCAAATGTACCGATGCGCGCACGAGTAAATGGAATATCCATGAATAAACCCGGACGACCAGATAAATCGACAACAACGCGAGATAAAGCTTCGTCTAATGGTGCATAAAAATGACCATAGCGTTTTAAACCTTTTTTATCGCCTAAAGCTTGTGCAAAAGCTTGTCCAAGCGTGATACCACAGTCTTCTACGGTGTGGTGATCATCAATCTCGAGGTCTCCGTCACAATGAATATCGATATCAAATAAGCCATGTCGCTTGATTTGATCAATCATATGGTCTAAAAATGGAACTCCAGTGTTTAGTGTGCCTTGACCAGTACCGTCGAGATTTAAACGAACTCGAATTTTGGTTTCATTGGTATTTCTAACCACTTCACTGATACGTTGCGTCATGGACACGTTCCTCAAAAAACGTCAAAAATGATTGGATGTTAACGACAATTTCGCTGTGACGAATTCGTGACAGCATCATAGTTTGCTCAGGAGGGTTAATCAATGCCTATTACCGTACATGCTTATAGTTCTCTAGATAATTCAGAGATCCGCGATCAGCTTGAGCGACTGTATGATACAAGTCCGGAGTTTGGTGACGGGCACGATGCGATTGAACAACTTGAACAAGATTTACAACAGTATACCACGCTATACACTGCCGAATTTAACACCAAAATTATAGGTGCAATTTGGTCTTCAGGACAAGGCGAAAGCAAGGTCCTTGAATATATTGTTGTGCACCCTGCTAACCGTGGTCGTGGGGTAGCTGAGCGCTTAGTTGAAGAAGCTTGCCGCATAGAAGAGTCAAAAGGTGTTAAAACTTTTGAGCCAGGCTGTGGCGCGATTCATCGCTGTTTGGCTCACATTGGTAAACTACATCACTAAAAATTTCTATTATTTTGTAGTTGTGATTTAAAAATAATCACTTGTTACAAAAAACGCGGAAGTTGCTTGACGTCTTCTTGTAAACATTGTTTAATACGCCCACTTCGGCGTGATAGCTCAGTAGGTAGAGCAACGGATTGAAAATCCGTGTGTCCCCAGTTCGATCCTGGGTCTCGCCACCATATTCAAGAAAGCCCCATTCATAATGTATGGGGCTTTTTTCATGCCTGTTTATTTAATAACAAGATTAAGACTTTACCTGTGTATAAATCTCATTTTATCCACAAGCAAAGAGGGTT
Organism: Acinetobacter sp. 809848; assembly: GCF_000581275.1. NCBI lineage: Bacteria > Pseudomonadati > Pseudomonadota > Gammaproteobacteria > Moraxellales > Moraxellaceae > Acinetobacter > Acinetobacter sp. 809848. The sequence goes on along the minus strand of NZ_JEXG01000030.1, from coordinate 18,305 downwards.
ATCCCCAATATCGCCTTAAGTTTTTAAAAATGGCTCAACTGAAACGTGGTTCTAATCATGAGAACTATCACGAATAAGTCGTTTTCCTAAACACACGGCTTCTACCTCGTCATAGCCAAGTTGTTCGTAAAAATTCAATACATTCAAATTGTCTTTACGGACTAATAATTGAAGCTTTGGGCAACCCCGAGCGATGAGGCGCTTCTCAAGCTGCTGAACGAGCGCTGTAGCGATTCCTAAGCGTTGTTGGTGGGGGTGAACAGCCAAATAGTTGATCCAGCCTCTATGACCGTCGTAGCCGCCCATAAGCGTACCAATCAGTTGCTCATCTTTAATAGCAACTAAAAACAAATCATCCTGTTGTGAGACTTTCCTGAAAATATCGGTTTCCGGATTATTCCAAGGGCGGGTCAGTCCACAGCTTTCCCATAAAATAACGACATCATCCAGATCTGCATTTGTAAATTGACGAATAATAAACATATGGATTTCTACTTTTTGTTTTGATGTGCTCAAAAGATAAAATAAAAATTCGGGCTTGAGCAGTTTTTTATTAATAATTTAAACAAATAAAAAAGCACCCCCGAAGGAGTGCTTGGATTCAACCAGTGATTTAAGCTGATTTTGCAACTGGTGCTGCTTGAAGCATTTGACCTGTTTCTTCGAAGTTTGCATGCCAAGACAATGCTTCACGAAGTAAGTGAGGGGTATGTCCACCTTTAGCACATGCACGGTCAAAGTAGTCATTTAATGCATCACGATAAAGTGGGTGTACACAGTTATCGATAATTGCACGAGCGCGTTCACGAGGCGCTAAACCGCGTAAGTCAGCTAAACCTTGCTCTGTCACTAAAATATCAACGTCGTGTTCACTGTGATCAACGTGGCTCACCATTGGCACGATAGAAGAGATATCGCCGCCTTTAGCAATTGATTTGGTTACAAAGATCGCCAAGTGGGCGTTACGAGCGAAGTCACCTGAACCACCAATACCGTTCATCATTTTAGTGCCGCACACGTGAGTTGAGTTCACGTTACCGTAAATATCAAACTCAAGCGCAGTGTTAATGCCGATAATCCCTAAACGACGAACTAATTCAGGATGGTTAGAAATTTCTTGTGGACGAAGCACTAATTTGTCTTTGTAAGCTTCGATATTGCCAAAAACTTTTTCGCCACATTTTGCAGAAAGTGTAATTGAGCTACCAGAAGCAAATTTCATTTTGCCTGCATCAATGAGTTCAAAAGTACAGTCTTGTAGTACTTCTGAGTACATGATGAGGTCTTCAAAATCAGAATCTTTTAAACCTGTTAGTACAGCGTTGGCAATAGAACCAATTCCTGCTTGTAATGGACCAAGGTTTTTCGGTAAACGACCTTCTGCAACTTCTTTATTAAAGAAAGCAATTAAGTGGTTTGCAATGCCTTGAGTCTCATCATCTGGAGGAGTTACTGTTGACGGTGAGTCATGTGTATCGTTAAATACAATACCTACAATTTTTGCAGGATCAATTTGGATTGCTGTTGTACCAATACGCTCATCCACTTTTGTCAATGGAATTGGAGTACGTGTTGGACGATAAGTCGGAATATAGATGTCGTGTAAACCTTCAAAGCTTTCGCTTAAAGAGGTGTTGATTTCAACAATAACTTTTTCGGCAAAAATTGCGAAACTTGCAGAGTTACCAACCGAAGTTGTTGGAATAATACCGCCATCTTCAGTAATCGCAATTGCTTCAATCACCGCAACGTCTGGACGTTTAAGCTGCTGGTTACGCATTTGTTCAACAGTTTCTGACAAGTGTTGGTCAATAAACATAACTTCGCCGTTGTTAATCGCACGACGTAAAGTGTTGTCTACCTGAAATGGCATACGACGAGATAAAACACCTGCTTCCGTGAGTTGTTTGTCTAAGTCATTACCTAAGCTAGCACCCGTAATTAACGTGATTTTTAACGGATTTTTCTTTGCATGCTCTACAAGTGCTTGTGGAACAGCTTTAGCTTCACCGGCGCGAGTAAAACCACTCATACCAACAGTCATTCCATTTTCGATGAATTGCGCAGCTTGTTCAGCACTGATGACCTTGTCATGAAGAGAAGCTAGGCGAATACGACTTAAAGACATTGGACATCCTCAATATTGTCAAAACATACGGGATTTTAGCTATGAAAAATTGAAAAGTGCATAGGTGTTAGGCTAAGGTCTAATTTTGTAAATAAATGATGGTATAAATTATATTTATGGTCTTTATTTAATTGATTTTTATTGCTTTTATTTGTAATTAAAACAAGGCTTTTAATTGTTGATTGATCAAATTAAAAGCGCTCACTTAAAGTTTGTTTTATTTTTTCCAAAGGATTCGTCGTAGTATTTTCTTCGGTAGTCGGTTTTGGGATTGGTAAAGAAATAATAACCTCTAAACCACCTTGTTCACGATTATGAATTTGAATCTCACCATGATGAATATCAACAATACGTTTAACGATAGCCAGCCCAAGACCACTACCTTGAATGGTTCTTGCTGAGTCTCCGCGAACAAAAGGTTGCATTAACTCTTCAATTTGATCTGCAGGAATGCCTTCGCCATGATCAGCAACGGTAATTAAAATACATTCATTTTCAACTTTTGCACTGAGCTCTATCGGTTCAGCACCATAGCGTTTTGCATTATTAATCAAGTTGGCAATCAATCTTTTTAAAGAAAGGCTACGTGCCGGAATAATAGGTACATCCTGCATCTCGAATTGAATATCGAGAGGTTTAAATTGCACAACAAGTTCTTGCAAAAGCATGTTGATATTGGTGTCTTTCAACTCCTCATCTGATCCATCGCGCATGTACGAAATGAACTGATTAAGAATTGCATCCATGTCATCTACATCGTAGACCAAGCCTTCACGTAAAAACTCATCAGGCAGCATCTCTGCTGTTAAACGTATGCGTGTAAGTGGAGTGCGTAAATCATGTGAAATACCTGCCAACATAATACGTCGCTCACGCTCAGTCTGATCGAGTGTGTAGACCATACGATTAAAGGCTTGGTTTACTTGACGAATTTCTAGTGGACCGTGGTTGGTATCAAGGTACGGCGCTGTTCCGGATTTACTGTATTCATTGGCAGCATTCTGCAAACGACGCAGAGGGCGGTTCATCTGTCGAACCAAAATTAAAATAATGATAGCCGACAGTAATGGAACACCCACGACCCAACCCACTAAAAGTTCAGGACTGTAGTTGGCATAGGTTTTTAAAGGCTCTCGAACCCAGTTTCCATGCATTTCAGGTGTTTGAATCCAAATGCGTGGGCTCGGTTTAAACTGGAAATAAACGGTAACGTCTTTAGTCCCGATCTCATTTGCCAGCTTTTTTTCGACGTGATTGGTAAAAAACTCGGCAATGACCTTTTCTCGGACACTTGGATATTCTTTGGGGTTGGTAACGTATTCAATACCGACTCGATTACGCAACCACGCATCAATATCTACTTCATTTTCACGATGAAAAATTCGTATATCAGGATTATTGACGAGCTCAAGCTCGACCGCAAGATAACGGGCGTGCTGTTGAATTTCAGGTAAATAAAGAGTGCGCCAAAAGAACCATAACGACATAAATAAGCTAAAGAACACCACCAGCAGTACCAGAATAGTGGTACGCATGGCAGCAGAACGTGGCTTTATTTTATCGAGAAAACGTTCCCATCGAGTCCGTTTACGCTCTGAATAGGTCACGTAATCGGTAAAGTTCTGTGGGGCGATTGGTTCTAAACTCACTCTATCTTATCTCAAGCTTATTCAGCACCATCTGGAACGAACACATAGCCGACACCCCATACAGTTTGGATGTAACGTGCACGTGCAGGGTTATCTTCAATTAAACGACGTAAACGAGAAACTTGAACGTCAATTGAACGTTCCATTGCACCCCATTCACGGCCACGCGCTAAGTTCATCAATTTATCGCGTGTTAATGGTTCACGTGGATGTTGTACCAATGCTTTTAATACGGCAAATTCGCCAGTTGTTAAGGTAACGATTTGTCCTTCGCGTGTCAGTGTGCGGGTAGACAAGTCTAAAGACCATGGGCCAAAGCTAACCACTTCAACTTGTTGGCTTGGTGCACCCGGAACTTCACGAACTTGGCGACGTAATACTGCACGGATACGTGCTAAAAGCTCATTTGGGTTAAATGGTTTTGGCAAGTAGTCATCTGCACCAGCTTCAAGACCGGCAATACGGTCTGAATCGCTACCACGTGCTGTTAACATGATGATTGGCGTATCAATATTTGATTGGCGTAAACGACGACAAATACTTAAACCATCTTCAACCGGTAACATAAAGTCGAGTACGATAAGTGAAAATAACTCACGTTGTAATAAACGGTCCATTTGAGAAGCATCGTGGGCAGTTTTTACAACAAAGCCTTTATCTTCCAAAAAACGTTGCAAGAGGGTACGTAAACGCACATCGTCATCGACCACTAAAATACGTTCGACACGATCCGTTTCGTTGTGTACGGTTTCAGGATGTTCAGCAGGTACAACTAAACTCATGATGTACTCCCTTTTAAAGTCATAATTTATATATTATTGGGTCGGATAGGCTTATTGCCAACAAGCCCTCAGTATAATGCCGATGTTCTTGTTTAGACTATGTATCAATTTGCTCAAAATTACAATTTTCAAGGTGGTTTGAAACCAAAAAACAACATCTTAAGCCCATAATTTAGCAAAGACCGACCTAAAACAACAAATAGTTAAATTTTCAATAAATTTATAATAACTCAATAGTAATAACTAATTGTTTCAAATCAGTTATTTGAAATAAATATAATAGACTTTTGATTGCTGAATAAGATAAAAAAACTGAGTAGATAAGAAATTAGAAGAATAAAGTAGTGCTCAACCTCAAATTTTTATCTTCTGGGCTATGTATCAATATGATCATTTTCTCATAAATTATATTAATTTTTTGTCATGTTCATGACATAAGTCGTACGTTTATATTTTATAAAGATTAAAAGGTAGGTTTCAGTCTTAACTTTTTCATACTTAAACCACTGTTTTTACGTGCTCTAGTAGTCGTAAAAAGTATAAATATTCAGAGTCAATACAAAAAAACGTTTTGAATACGCAAACAAGTGTGGATTTTATGGGCTTGGTCTTTATAATCAGTGCTTTTAAACTTTATCCTTGTGGGATCAAACACGATGACTGACTTAGTTCAGCAGTTGGCAAGTGAGCTTGCCGTACGTCCAAACCAAGTAGAAGCTGCCATCCGCTTAATTGACGAAGGTGCCAGTGTTCCATTCATTGCCCGTTACCGTAAAGAAGTAACACAAGGTTTAGATGATACGCAGTTACGCCAATTAGATACTCGTTTAGCGTATTTACGTGATTTATATGAGCGCCGTGAAAAGGTCATTCAGTCATTGCAAGAACAGAATAAATTGAATGATGACTTGTTGGCGCGGGTGAATGCAGCCGAAACAAAAAATGCTTTAGAAGAAATTTATGCACCGTATCGTCCTAAGCGTACAAGTAAGTCTTTTAAAGCAAAAGAAGCAGGTTTAGGACCGATTGCTGAAAAAATTATTGCAGAACAAGTTGACCCGACAGAAGCATTGGCTGGTTTTAGTCATGAAGACTATCCAGATGTTGAAAGTCAGTTAGATGCGATCCAGCATATTCTGATTGATGACTGGGCACAAAATATTGCGCTTACTACAGAATTAAAAGCAACTTTTGCAAAAACTGCGGTTTTAAAAAGTACTGTTGCTTCTGAAGAAAAGAAAGAAGTCGGTAAAAAATTCCGTGATTACTTTGAATTTTCTGAAGGTTTAAACAAATTACCTTCACACCGTCTATTGGCGATGTTACGTGGTCGTCAAGAAAATGTATTAGGTTTAAAAGTTGATGGTGAAGATGATGCACCATTAGCGCGTATTGAAACTGAATACAACCTTGAGCAAATTCAACCTCAAGCACGTCAAGATTTTTTAAAACAAACTGCAAAATTATTCTGGTTGGGTAAAGTTCGTCCTCAAATCGAGCATTCATTGCTAACAGAGAAACGACTTACTGCCGAAGCAGAAGCAATGCAGGTATTTGCTGAAAATCTTCGTCATTTATTATTATCAGCGCCAGCAGGTGGTCGTACTACTTTAGGTGTTGACCCTGGTATTCGTACTGGTGTGAAACTTGCGGTAGTAAGCGATGCAGGTGATGTACTTGCTCATAGCACGATCTATCCATTCGCGCCTAAAGAAGATAAAGAAGGCTCTATTGCTGAACTTGCACGTCTATGCCGTGAATATAATGTAGAGCTTATTGCTATTGGTAATGGTACTGCTAGCCGTGAAACAGAAGCTGTAGTGGCTGAAATGATGGCTGCAAACACCGACCTCAAATTAACACGTGTGACTGTAAGTGAAGCGGGTGCATCTGTTTACTCTGCAAGTGAACTTGCTGCGGCAGAACTTCCAGAGCTTGATGTTTCAATTCGTGGTGCAGTGTCGATTGCTCGCCGTTTACAAGATCCACTTGCTGAACTTGTTAAGATTGATCCGAAATCAATTGGTGTAGGTCAATATCAACACGATGTAAACCAAACTGGTTTGGCTAAAACGCTTGACGCTGTAGTCGAAGACTGTGTGAATGCTGTTGGTGTTGATGTAAATACGGCGTCACCAGCAATCTTGGCTTACATTGCGGGTTTAAACAAAGCGATTGCTCAGCAAATTGTTGAATACCGCAAAGAGCATGGTCGTTTTGATAACCGTCAAGCTTTGAAAAGCGTACCACGTTTAGGCGAACGTACTTTTGAACAAGCGGCTGGTTTCTTACGTATCCAAAATGGTTCTGAACCTTTAGATGCTTCTGCTGTTCACCCTGAGAGTTATGGTCTTGTTGAGAAAATTGTTGCAGCAAAAGCGACAACTGTGAAAGACATCATTGGTAATACCGAAATCATTCGCCAAGTAAAAGCTGATGAATTTGTTGATGACAAATTTGGTTTGCCAACAGTACAAGACGTATTAGCTGAACTTGAAAAACCAGGTCGTGACCCACGTCCAGAGTTCCGTACTGCTAAATTCCGCGAAGATATTACTGAAGTGGGCCAATTAACTGAAGGTATGCAACTTGAGGGTGTGATCACTAATGTCACAAACTTTGGTGCTTTCGTTGATATTGGTGTACATCAGGATGGTTTAGTTCATATTTCTGAGTTAGCGAATGAGTTCGTTTCTGACCCGCATAAGGTTGTAAAACCAGGTCAGATCGTACAAGTGCGTGTTATGCAGGTTGATGTTGAACGTAACCGCGTGAACTTAAGTATGCGTGCTGAAGGTTCTGCACCTGTAAAAGCACAGCGCCCACCACGCCGTGAACAAAATACAGAACAGCGTTTTGAGCGTAAGCCTCAAGGTAAGCGCCCTCAACCACGTAAAGATCAAGCTGAACGTCCTCAGCGCGCCAAGCAAGAGAAACCTCAAGAACAAAAAATTGGTGGGTTAGGTGCATTGTTGCTACAAGCAGGGATTAAAGGTTCTAAATAAGAGTCTTTAATTGATAAAAAGGCCTCCAATTGGAGGCTTTTTTATGGATTAAATATTATGTTTTAAATAATTATATAAAAGCGAAATAAGAAAAAAACAGTCGTAAAGATGAGGTGAATCTTAAGATCAACAAATCGTTGTTAAATACACAATTAAATACACAACGTTATAGCATAACTAAACTTTAATGATATTCAGTTGTTCGACATCATCAACCCAGCCTTGAAGCATTTACTCACTTTCAGGCTGTAATAGTACAACTTTGCTTATTTCTTTTTATTATAAATGGTTGTTTTATGTCGGTTTTAAACCTGAAAAATAGATTTCATTTGAAAGACCTCTTGTCCGGAGTTGTCGTATTCCTCGTTGCATTACCGCTGTGTTTGGGTATTGCTTTAGCCTCAGGTGCTCCCATCATCTCTGGTATTATTGCAGGTATTGTGGGCGGCATTATTGTGGGTTTACTGAGTGGTTCTCACATTAGCGTTGCAGGCCCAGCGGCAGGGCTGACTGCTGTCATCCTTGTACAGTTAGAACAATTAGGCGGCAATTATGCCGCCTTTTTATTATGTATTATTTTTGCCGGTGTTCTACAAATTCTATTTGGATTATTTAAGTTAGGGTTCTTTGCGAACTTTATCCCAAATAATGTCATTTTAGGGTTATTAGCCGCTATTGGCGTGATCCTGATTGCCACGCAATTACCTTATCTGTTTGGACTTTCTGATTTTTCATGGAAACAGGTTTGGACTTCAACACCAGATGCATTCCTTCAACGTTTTGATGGAGGCGCTGCACTTATTGGCTTACTCAGTTTATTTTTAATTTTAGCGTGGGATAGCAGTCCGCTTAAAAAACTAGCTTTACCTTCGGCTTTGATTGCGGTTGTGCTCGCAGCAGTTTTAAATTTTATTTTGGTGAGTATGGGTTCTGCATGGGCAGTGCAAATTGATAACCTCATTCAGTTACCGAATATCTTACAAGCACCCGAAGAAGTATTAATTTTCCCTGATTTTAGCTATTTAGCTGAGCCTATGATTTACACAGGGGCAATCACTCTGGCTGTCGTTGCATCTTTAGAAACGTTATTGAATTTAGAGGCAGCAGATAAAATCGATCCTCAAAAACGTTCTTCTCCTCCTAATCGCGAACTCTGGGCACAAGGCACAGGGAATATCGTTTCGGGCTTAATAGGTGGCATGCCCGTGACTTCAGTGATTGTACGTAGTTCGGTGAATGCAAATACAGGCGCGCGTAGTAAATGCTCTACCATTATTCATGGGGTATTGTTGCTGTTGGCGGTTTTGTTCTTTGTGCCATTAATGAACATGATTCCTTTGTCTGCATTGGCCGCGATCCTTATTGTGACAGGCTTTAAGCTTACTCATCCAAAACTATTTAAACAGCTTTATCAAAAAGGTTGGAAACAGTTTTTACCTTTTATTATTACCTTAGTTGCAATTTTGCTGACCGATCTTTTAATGGGAATTTTAATTGGCCTGTTTACCAGTAGTGCTTTTATTCTCTATGGCAATTTTAATAAAGGTATTCGTGTTTATAGAGAGAAGCGTTTACATGGCGTAGTGACTCGTATTGAACTCCCATCACAAGTCACCTTTCTTAATCGTTCTGCGCTTATTTCAGCATTAGAACATGTACATAAACATCAACAACTCATTATTGATGCAACCCAATGTGATTCGATTGATCCTGATATCTATCAAGTTATTCAAGATTATCAAAGTGAAACAGCTATTAAACGTCAGGTAAACCTTAAATTGGTTGGGTTCAAACAGCACTATCAAGACGTTGATGATGCGGTACTTGATATTGATATTAGTACACATGATTTGCAGCAAAAGCTGAGTCCACAACAAGTCGTCAACTTACTTAAAGAAGGGAACGAACGTTTTGTAAAAAATGAACGCCTTCAACGAGATATTTACCGACAAATTCGTGTGACTGCAGATGAAGGCCAACATCCGATTGCAGCAGTCCTTGGGTGTATGGACTCACGTGCACCCACCGAAATGATTTTTGATGTGGGTATTGGTGATCTGTTCAGCTTGCGAATTGCAGGTAATATTGCTGGGCAAAAAGTATTGGGTTCACTTGAGTTTGCATGTCAGGCCAAAGGTTCTAAAGTCATCGTTGTTTTAGGACATACTGATTGCGGTGCGGTGACGAGTGCATGTCAATTGCGTTTAGAGCAAAAGCAAGTGTCTGATGTGAAAGAAATGCCACACATTCAATATGTGCTTGGACCATTAATGCATTCGGTTGATAGCGTATATGACATTATGCAACCACGTGAATTAGGTAATGCTTTTATTAGCCAAGTGACAGCAATGAACGTTCATTACAATATCCAGTACATTATTAATAACAGCAGTGTGCTTAAAGATATGGTTGATCGAGGTGAGATCGTAGTTGTGGGTGCAATTTATGATGTAAAAACAGGGCACGTTCAGTTTCTTGATTGATCAGTCCTTTAGTTAAAAAAAGCGCCTTAGTTAAGGCGCTTTTTATTCGTTATGCGTTTAACTCAAAATTACCAGTGTTCACCAGGGAAAATACGTGCATAAGCTTTTTGTGCCCAGTTTAATTTCTCAGTTTTTTGTCCCTTCGCTGCATCTGAACTTGGGAATAAACGGAAACCAATCGACATAAACATATTATTGATGCCTGGTGCTACAGAATAAGTCATTGAAGCTAAGCGACCTAAGTTGGTTGCCATACGTTTCGGGCGTTTCACAATTGCATAAGCAATTAAGTCAGCAGCCTGCTCAGGTGAAAGGGTTGGGACATATTTATAAATTTTAGTTGGTGCAATCATTGGGGTACGAACCAATGGCATATAAATTGAAGTAATTGCGATTTTGTGTGCATGAACTTCGGCCGATAGACAGCGGCTAAATGCATCAAGCGCTGCTTTAGAGGCGACATATGCAGAGAAGCGAGTAGCGTTTGCTAACACACCAATCGAGCTAATGTTAATGATTTGTCCATCTTTACGCTGAATCATATGCGGCAAGATATTGAGAACTAGCCGAACTGCGCCAAAATAATTTAATTGCATCGTGCGTTCAAAGTCATGAAAACGATCATAAGACTCATGTACAGCACGGCGAATAGAGCGACCTGCGTTATTAATTAAAATATCAATGTGATCCACAGTTGCTAAAATTTCTTTAGAAACTTGGTCAATCATTTCCATATCGTTGAGATCACATGGGAAAATTGATGCCTTACCGCCACGTTTTTCGATATCTGCTTTTACTTCTTCCAAAGTTTCTTGAGTACGGGCAACCAGTAAAACATGGGCTCCAGCATCAGCAAGTTTGTTTGAAATCGTTAATCCGATTCCACTCGAGGCGCCTGTCACTAAAATGACTTTATCTTGTACCTTTTCCTGGAACAGAGCTTCTAATTTTTTATTCACAGCATTTTACCTAAGTAGGGGCAGGGACTATTTATTCCGGTATGTAATTTTTATTTTTTACAACCGTAGATTCATCCAGATGAACTCATAAATATTGTCTTTATCTTAATAGATGTTTAAAAATTGTCTAGTCTGTAAATATATGAAATTTAACAATTTATTTAGAGTAAAAACTCTAAAATAGTATCTTAATCCATTAATTATTTTAGTTATATAGTGAACAGAAAAATGAAAAAAGCCTCTATTTCCAGAGGCTTGTTGAATGGTTTAAAATTTATACAGCTGAAAGTGCTTGGTCTAAATCGGCAATTAAGTCATCAATATGCTCAATTCCAATAGAAAGACGAACCATATCTTCACTTACACCAGCAGATTTAAGCTCTTGTTCATTAAGTTGACGGTGAGTTGTAGTTGCAGGGTGGCAAGCCAAACTTTTCGCATCACCAATATTCACCAGACGAGTAAATAGCTGAAGTGCATCGATGAATCGAGTACCGCCTTCACGCCCATCTTGTACACCGAAAGATAAAATTGCAGAAGGTTTACCTTTTACATATTTTTGAGCAAGCTGGTGCTGCGGATGATCTTTTAAACCTGCGTAATTCACCCATTTTACTTTTGGATGGGTCTGTAAATACTCTGCAATTTTTTGCGCATTTTCAGTATGACGCTCCATGCGGAGATTTAGAGTTTCGAGGCCTTGTAAAATCAAGAAAACACTGAGCGGGCTAATTGCAGCACCTGTATTACGCAATGGTACAACGCGAGCTCGTGCTATATAGGCAGCCTCACCTAATGCCTCAACATAATTAACGCCGTGATAACTTGGGTCTGGCGTGTTCAAAACTTTAAAACGCTCTGGATATTTACCCCAAGGGAATTTGCCGCTATCGATAATCGCGCCACCAATGCTATTGCCATGACCACCAATATATTTCGTAAGCGAATGGATAACGATATCGGCGCCATATTGAAATGGTTTTAATAAGGCAGGGGTAGCAACGGTATTATCAACGATGACAGGTACGCCATATTCATGTGCAATTTTTGAAATTGCTTCTAAATCGATAATATTTCCGAGTGGATTCCCAATTGACTCAACAAAAACAAGTTTAGTTTTATCATCAATTAAGTTACGTAAGCTTTCCGGCTGTTGATAATCAAAAAAGCGAACTTCAATGCCTTGTTTTGGTAAGGTGTGGGCAAATAAATTATAAGTTCCGCCATATAAAGTTGAGACGGAGGCAATGTTGTCTCCTGCTTCAGTAATCGTTTGGACAGCATAGGTAATCGCTGCCATTCCAGAAGCCAAGGCTAAAGCACCAATTCCGCCTTCGAGTGCAGCAAGGCGTTGCTCAAGAACAGCAGTGGTCGGGTTCATAATCCGGGTATAAATATTGCCCTGAACTTTTAAATCGAAAAGGTCGGCACCGTGCTGTGTATTATCAAATGCATATGAAGTGGTTTGATAAATAGGGACCGCAACCGCTTTTGTTGTTGCTTCGGGTGAGTAGCCAGCGTGAATTGCTAATGTTTCATCTTTATAAGTCATGATTACTTCATCTTCGTGAGTTAAATATTGAGCGAGTCTAGCTTAAAAGTTAAATAGAAAATTGCACAAATTCTGGTTTGTTTTCTAATTTTAGGAATAAAGATAGAAAAATATACGCTGAAACGTTGTATAAATCTTATCCATAAACATTTTGCAACTTATTGAAAAAGAAAATTGTTTGATAAATCCGTACGATGGAAATCATAACTTCAAGTTGTTGGGGTTTTCAGCGTATAATACGCGCGATTATTTATCGCTTATGCGATGTATTGGTTTTTCAATTGAGGAGTCCTGCGTGGCCCAATATATTTATACGATGAACCGAGTGTCTAAGATGGTTCCGCCAAAGCGCGAAATCTTAAAAGACATCTCTTTATCATTTTTCCCGGGTGCCAAAATTGGTGTACTCGGTTTGAACGGTGCAGGTAAATCTACCTTGCTTCGTATTATGGCTGGCGTAGATAAAGATTTCTCTGGTGAAGCTCGTGCACAACCTGGAATTAAAATCGGCTATTTAGAGCAAGAGCCACCTCTTGATCCGACTAAAGACGTTCGTGGTAACGTTGAAGATGGCGTGCGTGAAGCTTTAGATGCATTAGAGCGCCTTGATCAGGTTTTTGCAGAATATGCAGATCCGGATGCAGATTTTGATGCACTTGCAAAAGAGCAGGAAAAATTAGAATCAATTATCCATGCTTGGGATGCACATAACTTAAATAACCAGCTTGAAATCGCGGCAGATGCCTTGAACCTTCCAGCTTGGGATGCAGACGTAACTAAGCTTTCAGGTGGTGAACGCCGTCGTGTAGCACTTTGCCGTTTATTGCTTTCGAAGCCAGACATGTTGCTTCTTGACGAACCGACGAACCATTTAGATGCAGAATCTGTTTCTTGGTTAGAGCGCTTCTTGAAAGATTTCCCTGGCACAATCGTTGCGATTACGCACGACCGTTATTTCTTAGATAACGTTGCCGAGTGGATCTTGGAGCTTGACCGTGGACACGGTATTCCTTACCAAGGTAACTATTCTTCTTGGTTAGAGCAAAAAAATGCTCGTTTAGAACAAGAGCAGAAACAAGAAGAATCTTTTGCTAAAGCATTGAAAAAAGAACTTGAATGGGTTCGTTCAAATGCGAAAGGTCAGCAAAAGAAAAACAAAGCGCGTATGGAGCGTTTTGAAGAGCTTAACTCTAAAGAATTCCAGCAACGTAATGAAACGTCTGAAATCTACATTCCACCTGGCCCTCGTTTGGGTAATAAAGTTGTGGAAGTGGAAGGTATCAGCAAATCATTTGACGGCCGTGTATTGTACGAAAACTTATCGTTTACTGTACCTCCAACAGCAATTGTAGGTATCGTTGGTCCAAACGGTGCGGGTAAAACAACATTATTCCGTATGATGACTGGCGAACAGCAACCTGATACAGGTACTGTGACTTTAGGTGAGTCAGTTAAAGTGGCTTACGTAGGGCAGATTCGCGACACTCTAGACAATAACAAAACTGTTTGGGAAGAAGTGTCTGGTGGTTTAGATATCTTGAAAGTGGGCGATTATGAAATTGCTTCACGTGCTTATATCGGCCGCTTTAACTTCAAAGGTCAAGACCAGCAAAAACGCGTAGGCGAATTGTCTGGTGGTGAGCGTAACCGTTTACAACTTGCGAAAATTTTACAGCAAGGTGCAAACGTTATCTTACTGGATGAGCCATCAAACGACTTGGATATTGAAACTTTACGTGCGCTTGAGGATGCAATTCTTGTATTCCCAGGTACGGTAATGGTGGTATCGCATGACCGTTGGTTCCTTGACCGTATCGCGACACACATCTTGTCATTCGAAAATGAACAGCCAGAATTCTACACAGGTAACTATGCAGAATATGAAGCATACCGTCAGTCACGTTTAGGTGAAGACGCTGTTCAAAAACGTACTAAATACAAAAAAATTAGCGGATAATCTCTGTTAATTTAAAAAACCAGCCTAAGGGCTGGTTTTTTATTTTAAGAAAATGCGAGCTTGCTAAACGCTTCTTGTAAGCAGCGTTCAGCATCGGGATGTCCCTGACTTGCTGCTTTTTGTAGCCATTTTTCAGCTTCACGATAATTTTTATCTAATCCAAATTGACCATTTAGATAACCGATACCAAGCTTAAAAGAAGCGTCAGAGCTACCACGTAAAGCTGCTCGTAGGTAGCACCACATAGCATTTCGATCGTTAGGAGTTACATCTAACCAGTTTTGCATACGTTCATGGTCTTGCTCGGCTAGTTCCTCAAAGCGTAAACCCTGTTCAATTTCATCAACTGCTTGTGAATGCATATCAGAAGGTAAGTTTTCAAAAGCAAACAAGTGATTAAGCCTATACTTGATTGATTTCATATTCATGATAGTCTCCCTTGTTCCTCAATTTAATTGAATTGACTCACACTTTTAAGCTAGTCCCTTATATTGAAATATTATGTTTTTTTTTGTAAATGTGATATAGCGCATTTGGATGAAAAATAATGAAGTTTTGGCTTACATAAAAGTTACACGTGTTTTTACGCTAAGTGAAACTACTATGAGAATAGTGGCATTCTTAAGGGAAATTAGAGCTTTTAAAATTAAAAAATAGCTATTATTTAACGTAAAAGACTTTTGAGAAAATTTATAAATATCAAACAAAAGAAATTTCTTTAAACAAAACTAGCTTAAGAGCTAGTTAATTAGTTTTGCCCAGGAACTTCTATTTTGTAAAGTTACCTCGTAAGTCTGCCCAGATCAGAGAAGGGGCCACCGTGACCACATCAAATGCCATCGCTAACGGATAAAGTGCCATACGGGTCGCCTTTTTCAAAGGATGTTTTTTGGTAATTTTATTTTCCTGTTGCAGGATAATTGGATAAGGTTGCGCTAAGGTTTTTTCGACTTTTTTAGCTCCCTGTGATTGATAAAGCTGGCCTTTAAAGAAAATATTGATATAGGGATAAGGTGCTGTTTGCTGATTTTGAATAATATCGAAATTTTGTCTAAAGCCGAGGGATTTTAATAAGTCTTTTTGCGAGTCATTTAAATCAACCATACGCGTGTTATAGCGTATTTGTAAAACACCATGAAAATGATTTGGGTCATCCATGGTCAGTACCAGTGGGGACGGATTGGTCAGACTTCGCTGATCTGCTGGGATTGCATGAAGAAGTTTTGATAGCTCAGCGCTTCCCTCGGTCATTAAGTAACTAAAATCTTGGCCTACAAAAATGATCCCTTGTTCTTGCTGGTTTTGAACAGCTTGTCCTAAAGCAATGATTTGATCTTTTGCTAAAAAGATTTTCTCGGTTCTTGTGGTTTCGTCAGGTAAGGCTTCTGAAAGTAATGTCGTGGCACAAGCACTCAAATTTAAACAGACGACAACAAGTAGAGTAGAAAATAGTTTATACATTGCAGGAACTCAAAACAGGAAATTAATTTTTCTAAAGAAAAAACTTTTTTAAAACAGCGATAAATTAACCAAAAATCATTTTGTAATTTTATTACATTGGTATCGCTTGCTATAGTGACTTTGTGCAATTTACTGTCATGGTGTACCGTTGCCACGTTCTACAGTTTTTATGTCCGTCTTGTTTAGTTTGCTTATATTCCAAAGCTTATGGAATGTGGCAGCGGCATTTTGCGTGCATAAAAATCAGGAAATGGCATTACAACATTTCGGTCATCATGCAGATTTAAATGTATATCAATCTTCAGACCATATGCAGACTGAACATGTGGGTATTGTAGAAAATTCTGATAATGCTCTATTAAGCTGGCAAGATCATCACGATCATTTACCTTCATGTTTTCATGTAGTGATGACTGAAAATGCACAACAAGCTCAAGAACCTTTTGTGCGTGTACATGAGCTTTCACAAATCTATTACTGGTCTAATTCTTATCAGTCTCCGTATCTTGGCTCTTTAAATCCCCCTCCTGTCTTAACCCTGCTATAGGTGGGGTAGCCGAAAAATAACCCACCAGAAATTTATTTATTTCAAAGGGTTATTTTATGCTTAATTATATGTGCAAACAAAGCGCAGCAATCTTCTATGTAGATTACTCGCTTAAACATTCACGTCTTTATGTTAATGACAAGGCGGGATATAAGGTTCTGTCAAATCTTTCGGGAAAACAAAAATATCATTTTAATGAGTCGGTTATCTCATCTCTGATGATTCACAGTGATGGAGGTTTATGGAAATGAATATTTTATTTTCCCCCCGTGTTAGAACTGTGAGCTCCCGAGTGATTGGGCTGATTTTAGCTATTATTCTTGCTTTAAGTTTTAGTAAATGGCATTTCCAAGCGGCATTTATAGAACATATTTTATGGTTCTTTGGATGGTTTTTTGTGGGCATCGGAGTAATGGGAAGAATATGGTGCAGTCTTTACATTTCCGGATTTAAGAATGCCAAGTTGGTGACAGACGGTCCCTATTCTTTATGTAGAAATCCACTCTATCTGTTTAGTTATCTGGGTGGAGTCGGGATCATGTTGATTACAGAGACGTTTATCTTTCCAATAGTATTCACGCTTTATTTTCTCTGTTACTACCATTTTGTTATACGCCAAGAAGAAGCATTCCTGAGTGAAAAATATGGAACTGCATATTCAGATTATATAAAGACAATTCCACGCTTTTTACCAAGTTTCAAAAATTTTAAAGAGCCTGAGTTCTATCAGGTTTCACCGAAGCATTTCCGTATTTTTTTGACGCAGGTGGTGTGGTTTATCTGGGTTGCGGCCTTAGTCCAACTTTTTGATGAGTTGCGACTGCACGGTGTTCTCCCTTCATTATTTAGTTGGTTCTAAAAATGAAATGAAAGTATATCCGCATGCTTCTTAGAGACTCAGAAGATTTGTCCTGAATTGATTAACTAAGGTATGCGAAAAATTAATTTTATTTCTGGGCTAAGTCCTTAAATAAATTAGGAATATTTAGATCTGGTGATTATTATGTCTATTAAACTAAATACAAAATCGGTTTTGATGGTTTTACTTCTTTCAACAAGTTTGGCTCATGCTGATGGAGGGTTAATATTCCTCGAAAAGAATATTAAGTCTAAGCAAGAAACAAAAGCTAAAGCTGAAGAAAGTAAGAACCCTCATTTAACTTGTAAGCGTAAATAATTTCTTTTGTAGGAAACTAATTACTTAATAATTAGTTTCCTATGAGTAAAGATAGAGATTCTTAATGATTTATTCTTATCTTTACTCAGGCGAGATTAGAATCGCTTCTATACTGCTACTTATAGATGTAATTTTATTACATGCCCACTGCCTGCTATAGTGGCTTTGTTCAACTTCTTAGTTTAATGGTGTGCTGTTGCCACGTTCTGCACTTTTCATGTCCGTCTTATTCTGTTTGCTTATATTCCAAAGTTTATGGAATGTGGCAGCGGCATTTTGCGCCCATGAAAATCAGGAAAAGGCATTACATCATTTTGGTCATCATGCAGCGTTGAGTTATGAAGCTTCACAGCATAGCCATACGGAAAAGACAGATATCGTAGGGACTCATAAAGCTCCCTTAAACTTGTCCGATCATCATGACCATTTGCCTTCATGTTTTCATGTTGTGATTGTAGAAGCACAAGAAAAACTTGTTTCACCGTTAATACAGTCATCTGAGCCAAAACAACAATATTATTGGTCCAATTCTTATAAGTCCCCTCATATCTCTAAACAAGACCCGCCTCCTGTTTTAACCCTGCTATAGGTGGGGTAGCCGAAAA